>CAJCIF010000527.1 GCA_903970355.1 Actinomycetota bacterium | reverse complement strand
CCAGAGCTTCAAACCAGAAAAGAAGTGCAAGACTACGTTGAACAACCTAGCCGTATCCCTAGCATAGTTAGCCCCCAGAGCAAGGCATCCGAATCTGGACCAGAGAAGCTTTTTGAACGCCTTACTTCGCTGAAAAGGCTGGTACCACTCTGGCTTGGTGCATTTTCATTATTACTGGCTCTTGCGTATCCACCTTGGGTGCAGACAACGAATGGCGTGCAAGAATCGCGCGGTTACTCGTGGTTTTGGCAGCCTGTGGCACCAACTGCTTCTGATGAAATGCATGAATACGTAGAAAACATCCCCAAATTAAGAAGTGGCCTTGAGCAGGTTTTCGGTCACGGCTCTGATACCAATGATGCTCTACTTCAAAGTATTTCAAAGAATATGGGTGAACTTGGCGCGAAACTTGAAAGCCAGTCAATTTCTATAGATTACGGCAAGCTTGCTATTGAATTGACTATGATCTTGGTAATTACGTGGCTTTGCTTTAGTATCCTCAGTGCTTTAAAGCGTATCTAGTCTTACTAGAGGTGCTGTGGATCTGCAGAGAAGGGTAGACAAAATAGATGAAACGTCTAGCCTCTTCTTTTCTGAGGAACTTCGACTACGCTCATCAGCACCATGCGTTTCAAGCGATATAGGTACTTGATGAGCAGGTCTGTACTGAACTTGTCGATACTGATCTTATTCAGCTCAGCTATGCGCGGCTGTTTGACGCCAAGTTTGTCAGCTGCCTCTTGCTGGGTCCAACTGTTTTCCTCGATTATCGATTTGATCTCTGCAATCAAAGCAACCCTGTGTACCAGCGTTTCGGCTTCTTCTCCCCTTATCCCTTTCGCACGGATAATCTTGCGGTAGTAGTTCAAACTCTCAGTGGCTTCGTTCATGTGAGAAAGTATACGTAAAAGCGTATACTGAAACAAGCCAGCCCTCAAGGATCTGTCTTTTCTCTTTTCTCAGCAAGCTCAATTAACTTTTCCAATCGAGCAATGGCATCAATATTCTCTTGCATCGTTTTCATTGCATCTCGCAAATATGCTCTCTGATCCAGCGGATTGGCGAGTACTTTCACGGAAGCACTTTTGCTTGCTACCGCCTCGCTTTCCGCGACGGACTTCTCAATCTCGGTGATTTTCGACAATACCTCATCGGCATTCAGTTTATCTATAAGCCCGTTAGCAATGATTAGAGCCTGCGCTGTTTTGTGGCGACTCATGATTGCTTGCTTTCGTACGTATGCTTGCTGTACTTTTCCTTCAAATTCGGTCAATTTCTGGCGCAAAATGTTAACAGAATCCTTCTGGTTAGTTAACTGGAGTTCCAACTCGGTAGCCGCCTGCTTATATTGTTCCATCCGCTGGTACGCTTGTTTGGCCAGATCATTATTGCTCTGTTGTTCAGCCATCTTTGCTCTGTTTAACCAAGTTTCCGCTTGGTCCTTGTTCTTGTGCAATTGTTGCTCTACTTGTTTTTCAGTAGCAATGGCCTGTGCGACTGCCTGTCTAACCTGTATTAGCTGGGACTGCAGGTCATTATAAATCTGTTCAAGTTCCATCGCAGGACCGTCGACATCTCGATTACTATTCGCGGCTGATGGACTGGCCGGATCTTTCATGAGTTCCCCAATAGTAGTCTCTAAACGTTGAAGGACAGCCATCCATGCATGTCCATCACCCTCGAGGATCTCGCGTTCTGCCCGTTCGATAAGTTGCATCGCTTGTCTTGCTAAAGTTTCCGGCTCTTTGGGGCCTTTTTTATGCTTTGTCATCGGTTGCTAGAAGATCCTCATTCGGCTACTTTGGATATCAAAGCATTTCAGGAGCTGGCACGCCATAATTTGGAAACATTGTATGTTGGTCTTGATGACTAGAAGCGTTATTGACGATGCTCCTAGTTTAGACAAGGCTATCCTCGGGCGCGAGGATAGAGGAAAGGGAGAAACCACAATGAAACATGCGATTCGAAATCAGTGATTTAGATTCGGGCTCCCTTTCCTAATCTTGTCCTCTAAGGCAGAACACTATCTTTTAGCAAATCGTGCGGATTTAGCTCGTATACAAGGTTCGCCCTGGCAAGATTCTATCCGACGCTTAGTAAAAGCACCACCGGAAAAGAGGGAAAAGCATGTACGAAGTCGGAATTGATATTTCTAAGACCAAATTTGATGCGTGCCTTTTAGTTGACAACAAGACGAAGCAAAAAACTTTTGGTAACTCTTACGAAGGCTTCAGCAGTTTAGTGAACTGGCTCGTTGAGCATGATGCGACTGCAGCACATGTGAGCATGGAAGGCACGGGGCGGCTTTGGGAACCATTAGCTGAATACTTAGCTTCGCATCATTATGTTGTTAGCGTCGTAAATCCAGCTAGGATCAAAGGTTTTGCTCAAAGCGAAATGAGACGATCAAAGACGGACAAAATTGATGCAAAGATTATCGCTCGTTTTTGTCGTGCGCAAAGTCCAACTGCGTGGGTGGCACCACCAGCAGAAGTTAAAGCGATCCGTGACATGCAGCGTTATGTGGATTCACTAAAAGAGAATCGGGCACGAGAAAGTAACAGACTCCAATCTTCTGCTGTAATGGATGAACGAGTGTGCCGCGCAATCCAGGAACATATTGCTTATCTAGATCGTGAGATTGAGGCGTTGGAATCAGAGATATTGGACTTCGTTGAGTCGCATAAAAAGCTACGGCGGGACTTCGACCTCCTAACGTCGGTAATCGGAGTTGGTCAAACTACAGCTGTTACGTTCATGGGAGAGTTAGCTAGCGCCGCGAATTTTGCAACTAGTCGGCAGCTTGAAGTTTTCTGTGGAATTGCTCCACGTCTATACGAATCAGGTTCGTCTGTTAGGTCCCGATCGAGAATGTCCAAAGTCGGAAATTCAAGAATTCGAAAGGCTCTGTACATGCCGGCGCTTTGTGCCATGCGAACAAATCCCGCGTTGCATGAGTTTGCTTCCAGGCTAAAGTCCGCTGGAAAACCTGGCAGAGTCGTAGTCTGCGCGGTAATGCGAAAGCTTCTCAGAATCATGTATGCAGTATTGAAAAGCGGCAGACCGTTCGATTACAACTTCAAAACGACTCGACCGATACCGATTCATCCGGCTGAGTTAACTTCCAGCTAAACTATTGACAGGGAACACACTATCTAAGAATTACTATCAGACATGAAGATAGTTTCTCCTTTTATGAACCGGTTTTCGGCACATACCACCCGTAGTCCCTAAACGTTTTGTCTAGTGAATCGACAGCTGCGGGGCCGCAAAGCAAAACAAGTTTAAGCCTATAAATCGCTACGGCTCTCTCAATATTCTTAATGCCATAGGCCCTAAGAATATGACCCAGTTTGTTTTCATCCTTATCAGTAAAACCATAAGTATGATCTTTGGTCCTGTAGTAACCGTTCATTTCGTAATGCTCTTCTCGGTAAAGTCGATAACTGTCAACTAACTCGTCGACTACTGTTGAATAAAACGCTAGCTGGAATATCTCTAATTCAGAGTCAGAAGTGGCTCTTGCGATTCTTCTTTTTACAAGCTTAGTAAATCGGTTTGCCTCTTTTTCGTTGTGCGAAAGAGTTTCGTTACCGGCTATGAAAGCCTTGCATAATCCATCAATTTCCTGCAGTTGGCTTGTTTCATCCTTGTTCTCATACAATTTGGTAAGACGTTCATGCACCCCGTAATCAATCAGATGTCTTTCTTGGATAGGACTATAGGGTTGCCCCAAATTCTCGATTTTTACATCGTCAACCGAGAACCAATATCTGGCTAGGCTTCTTTGCACAGAATCATCCTTGAGTTGCGGTCCCTCCTCCGCTTTGTGCAAAGTTCCTGATGCGATCACATAGACGTTGTGTTTGAATTCCGAGTAGAGCCTATTTAAGTCACGAGTGGCGCGGGCTTGTTTTCTCTCATCTTCGTTTGTATCAACTTCGATATAGACAGGCTCATCATTTTTAGTAAGCACATAGGGTCCGCTTTTCCCTTCAAGCCACTTGCCACTAACGGCAATTTGTTTTCCAACGCTTGTTGAGAGGCTGTCAGCTGAAATTTGTTGATCATCTGCTGCGAACGAACCGCGGCATGATGATGCTATTAACATTGTGATGAGAAAACGCTTCACACTAATATTCTAGCGAATGCGGTTTCAACGATGTGCCATCTATTTCGAAGTCCCGCAAAGGAGACATAACAGATTGTGAGTTTGATGATTTTCTTGCGCGAATTCTTCAGTGATAATTTGCACGCTTTATTTCAACCTTTTGCAGCTAGAAGTTCCTTTTTTCAATACTTTTATCTGATTTCAAGCGTGCAAAATAACGAGCAAAAAACCGTGCAAAATTGTTCCAAAATTCACAATCACTTAACGGCCTCCGGTATGAATGACTGCAGCAGCTTGCGCTCCTTAGGAGCCAGATGCGCTTTGGCAATCTCACTGGGTAGAATAATTTGCTGCTCGATTGCTTGTGCCACTGCCTCTTGTAGGCACCACTTTCGGTCTTCCCTTGGTTATCTAACTCCTTGGCTATCCGGAGCATGACGCGGCCCGCAGGCACAAGACAATCCAAATCATCCACTCTAAAGCCCCTTTGTGCGCTCCAAAACTTTTGAAACCTACTACCCGTTCAAAATGGCTCTCATAGCTATTATTTGGTCAGTAACTTCACCAGGAGTTTCTTCAGGCAAGAAGTGTCCGCAGCCGTCCACAGTGCTAGATCGTACATTTTTGGCTACCATGCGCACCATATCTCCGACTTTTGCACCTAGCCCTTTGGCGCCACCGCCCATAGCGATCACCGGCACATCGATTTTTGCCGTTAGTAATGGCTCGGTCTGCTCAATGCTTTCAAAGGCCGCGCGGTAAACACCCATACCACCGAGGACCCCTTCTTTACCCGAAAAGGTACGCAAATACTCGTTGACTGCAAAGTCATCAATCGCTTCGGGACGACCGGTCGCACCTTCAAAAAACCATGTTAGAAATTTCCGCTCGTTGCCGACAATCAATCGCTCCGGCACATCCGGTGCCAAAGGCAAAATCCACCACCACATAGATCCGTGTGCCATCGCCTGCGGTGTGTAACTGAAAATCTCTCGTAAAACACTTCCGATCATCACTGGTGCTTCGATATAAAGTAATCCTGCAACTTCGCTTGCATGATCTGCTGTCCAAATAAGGGCGGGAAGTGCGCCCATGTCATGAGCAGCATGAATAAGCCGTTTTCCAGCACCAAAGCCTATAGCAGCCACTAGCGCACGACCTTCTTCTGCTAAAGAGCGGGCATCATATCCCTGTTTTCCTTCCGGTTTGTCACTATCACCGAAACCTCTCAGATCAGGTATTAAAACTCGAAATCCTGCGACAGCTAATAGAGGCGCCACTGCTCGCCAAGCGTAGCCTGTAGAAAGAAACCCATGCCACAAAATTATTGGCTGACCGCTCTCATCTCCGCCTATCCAGTAATGCAGTCGCACTTTGTTCACTGTGGCGTAAGCACTTTCAAACCCTGAAATAACCGCCGCTGCATCAGTGCTGCTCATGATTTACTCCTCTAAATTCTTTTCTAACCAGAAAGATTGCAGTCAACGACGAGCCCGCTGCTAAAAGATGAACTATTTCTGCTGGCACATTTGGCGTATGCAAACCAAGAAGGGGCCACGGCAACCACCAGCCAACATAATAGAAACCGCCGGCAATGAGCATTGAGATCCATAGAGGACGCGTCCGATTGGTGGCAGGTTGAAACATCCCCCAAACCATTGTGGACAGGGCACCAAGAGTAAGCGTAAATTCTCTAAAGACATGGTAATTGGTATGAGTCGGGCCAAATCTCAAAGCAGGAGCCTGAAAGCTCGGATCCCAGGAGAAGGAAAGGGTTTCCCAAAGGCTAGGGAGTCCGAATAATATCCCAGCGATAAGCAAAATACGCGCAAACTTCATTTTATTTAGATTCTCACAACAACTGGGTGCGATACTTAGGTGCAAGCTCACGAGCTTTTCGTCCGAATTCTTTTTGATCAGCCTCAGTCATCACTGGTGGAAGCGTGGTTCGACCTGCAACCGGCACCCCTATCTGGTTGAAGAAATCTTCCATTCCACCCGGAATAAACATGCATAAGAGGCGCACGTTATTTTCCGCCTGATTGTGAAAGCAATGAGGTGCATTAGCTGGAATGTTCACAGTTTCACCCGTACGCGCCACAAGCTTTTTGCCCCTGAAAGTAAATTCAACCTCTCCTTCGAGAACGTGAAACATCTCTTCGCAGTCGTGCCTGTGCTCGGTTGGACCACCGCAGGGAGGCACATGCATGTCGTACAGCGTATATTTGCCTGCAGTATCCTTGGCTGAAAGTAAAAGCGTATAAGTGTCGCCGACCAGACCAATATGTGGGAGATTTTCATCGGTGTTTGGCCGGGCAATTATCAATTCACGCTTTAAATCATCGTCTGGTAAAACGCTAGCAACTGGCGTTTCTGGTTCGTTTGTCATTTAGATCCTCCTCAAAATATCAGAATTATTGTGACGTGAATAAACGGGCTGGGGATGTCGCGAAGCTTGCCACGACGGGCCGTGTAAGGTAGCGAGCTGTAATGGCAGCCCGGCAGGCAGGTCGTATATGGTTAGACTTTGTCGAGCCAACCTCCTTCAAAACCAGCAGCTCGAAGACCTGCGATTAAGTAAAGGCATTTGCTCATCGTCTTCCAAATTAGTTCTGACTGATAGTTTTCGATCATCACTATAGTCGGGCCTTGATTCAATCCAAATATCCAAGGTGATACCCATCCCTCGTACTTCCCATTCGACTGGGAATAGGCGCCGTTATAACTTGCATCAAATCCATATTTGCATAGTCCTTTCTGTCCGAGCTTTTCGATCATATGACGAAGAGTGTCAATGACAATCTCTGGAGCAAACGGCAGGGATGCAGCTACTGCCCAAGGAGAGATTGTGCCGTCATCTGGTCCGTGTGGCACGCCTCGTGCTAGATAATTGTAAAAGGTTCTCTTCACTCCATCGACCCTACGCACTGCCGGTCCTGGGCCGTCGCTGGCCGTGAGTCCCCAACAGTACTGACTGTAATTAAAATATTGCTGCGGATTCTCCACGCCGTATTGCCTTTGAATGTACGTGGCCCGCTTGCTGTTCTCGAAGTAATCAAACCCTGCCTTTTTATTGAACTGATCGCGAATGTCCCGAAAATCTATCCACAAGTGAGACATCTGGTGAACGAACATCGGCCCGGCATGAAGACACTCTATGTCGTAGATTTTAAGCGTCTCGAATGTGGAGGTCCATTGCTGGTATCCTTTGGTGTTTATGGCATGGGTGGGTGAGCCTAAAGCTAGAGCGTAAAGGATCATTGCCTCACTGTAGTTTGTATCCCAGCGGTATGATTTAAATCCCTTTTCTGGAGTCCAGCCGTGAGCTATCGTTGCTTTGCCGTTTAATGCAAATGGCCACTCGACGCGCCGGTAGAGAAAATCGGATATCTCTCTTATTTCTTTTTCGTCAGCACTCTCTAGCGTGAAGTAGGATTGCGCCGTGAGCACTCCGGCCAACAGTATGGCCGTATCAATCGTTGACAGCTCAGAATTCCAAGCTCTCTTGCCCGTTTGCATGTCTAAAAAGTGATAATAGAAACCTTTATATCCTGTGGCATTCGCCTGAGTTCCTTGCTCGCTCGACTGCAGAAATCTCAGCGCAGTCAGCACTCTTGCGGCCGCTTCGGAACGTGGCAACAGTCCGCGTTCAACTGCTACCGTGTAAACAGTAAATCCGAGCCCCAGCACAGCAATACTTGCTGGCGCACCGGGCTCGTTTTTGTCAGCGATAAGACCATTGGCAGGGTTCCACTCGTGCCGGAAATAATCGAAAGTTCTGCACTTAAGATGCTCAAACATTTCTTCATCGCTGAAAGATGAGG
>CAJCIF010000526.1 GCA_903970355.1 Actinomycetota bacterium | reverse complement strand
CAGGATCTTGGTAATACTGCTGCAATATTTGATCGAACTTCCAACCATTTTTCGCTAACATGTTTGCGCCGTTTTGACTCAAACCCAACGCTCCATTTCCTGGACCGCGAAACGTGAAAAGCCAGTTATTGCCATTTTGTCTTATGTCCAAAATGCCCGCCGTAGAAAAATTGAGCATTTTCGCTAGTGCCACACCCGATACTTCTCTCGTTTTCTTAGCACCCATCACTGCCACGCTGTGCGCATTGAAGAGTCCATCATATTGTTTGACCGTCACGCCCAATATTTGCGGCACCCCGGTTATCTTTTCCAGAAGGGCATTAGGAACATCTTTGCGGCGAATATTGAGGTTAGTTTCCGGATTTTCTCCTACCCAGGCGCGATAAAACCCTGCCTTCACCTTGCCTGAATCCGACAAAATGATGCCGTGGGTAGCCCACACTGCCATTCTAGTAGAAGGTGCTTCTGCTGCCAGACCCTTATAAGCTTGGTCTCGTACATCAGGTACTAAGTCGTATCCTTCATTGCTAAACCATTTAGATCGTCCTGGTCCCATGTGCGCCCAGGCATAGCTCCGGGCTGCGACGGCTTGCGCTTTTAAGGCTTCGATTTGCCAACTGGACGGCATCTCTGATGGCACAACACCTTGCAGGTAATCTTCCAAATCCAGGTAATTGACAACGGTCATTGAGTTACGGACCGCCATAATTTCAAGGGCGCCACGCCACCACCTGTTGCTCGTCCAAACCCGGTAATCGCTCGCCGCGATTTGGGCACGTTGGTCTACTGGCAGCTCAATCACTCTTCCGGTAGCCGCTTCTTGCATGCGACCGGGCGTAAACGTATATATCGAGCCCGCTTTCAGGAGCGCCACGACTCTGTTATTTATGAAAACTGCGCCAGGCGCCCATAGAGCGATACGAGCATACGGAACCCGCGTGGCGATGCCGATTCGGATTGGATGAGTCATGGGCGGGCACGGATAACAAGGTGCCTGCAGTTCTTTACTTGTTAGAGTGTCTTTTGTAGCCGCCGAACCCGGCAAAGACGCAAAAAGAACCAGGCTGAATAAGACAACAGCCCACGTAAAGTACGACTTCAAGGGTTTGTTCATAAAATGCATCGCTTAGTCGATGATACTATGGAAGGCCTCCGCCTTACCATTCTGTAGGAACGCATGAAAAAGTTACTTATTGTCGATGACGAGCAAGATATTGCCGCTTCGATTCAGTACGTTTTGACGCAGGAAGGTTTCGCCACTCTCTTGGCTCATGATGGACTGAAAGCCATTCAACTATTCGAAACGGAAAAACCGGATCTGATCATCTTAGACCTCATGATGCCTGGACTTGATGGTTATGAAGTTTGCCGCCGTGTGAGATCAAACGATCGCAAGACGCCTATTTTGATGCTGACAGCGCGCACTTCCGAAATCGATACCGTCGTCGGCCTTGAACTTGGCGCAAACGATTACATAGCAAAGCCAGTCAGGCTGCGGGAGTTGGTCGCACGAGTAAAAGCGCATTTACGCGAAACACCAGGAGTGCCGGCCACCACCCAGAATATTCGCCTGGGCGAACTCACCATCGATATGGAAAGCCGCACCGTAGCTGTGGCCAATCAAACTATTGATTTGACATTCAAAGAATTCGAGCTGCTCGCCGCACTGGCAAAGCATCCGAACAGAGTCTTCACCCGCGATCAACTCTTCGCTCAAGTCTGGGGCTCAGACTTCCTAGGCGAAAGCCGAACAGTGGATGTGCACATTAGATACTTGCGCGAAAAATTAGAGGAAAATCCAAGCCAGCCCAAGCACATCTTAACCGTGCGCGGCGTTGGCTACCGAATCGTCTGGGATTAACGTAAATCTCCCACTTATATTCACCGAAACTGCCCACCGCTCGGATGTGATGCGTGGTTTTCCCAGTGACAATAGTGTGTCGAAAATTTATTCTTCAAGTGTTGTGCAGCGCGTATTTCGTCCACAACATCTGGCATCTAGAAGAGTAATCGGCAAGGCATGAAATTATCCAGAATTTTAGTTAGCGTGAATTTAGCCGCTACCATCCCGGTAGCAGTCCAGGCAACGGCCAATGCAAACGAAGTAATGGGCGATGGAGCCTTAAAAGGCACCGCCGCTTCGCTTGACAAATCCGCTCAGTCCGGGCGGGTAGACAAGAAGTCTGCTGCAATTAACAAAGCAGTAGCTTCGGCTAAGACGGACGACTGTTTTAAATCGAACGTACGCGTCAGACCATTCAATCCAAACGCCAAACTGCCATCCGAAAAAGATATGGAATTAAAAGCGCTCACGCCCAAAATGGCGCCTGAGCCGCAAACGAGTTTGAACGGCATGGTGTCTTCGTTCTATGCACCGTCCCCAACACAAAAAGTTTCGCCAGCAGCAGCGATCGGATTGGGACAAACGAAATCCAAACGCGAACGAGTTTCCGAAATGACACGCAGTGTCATGAAGTACATCACAGAATCCCACGATCCGCCGGCTCCAAAACAGATGCAGGTCATGACGAATTCGCAGAAAAGGCCCTTCAGCTCGCAAGTTGGCAATGAAAGCGCAGCCGTTCCGAATGAACGTGCATTTCCAATGATGCGGCAAGCAGAGCGCGTTTTGCTTCGCGACAACACTCCAGGCATCGAACAATTTGGTTCCTCAGATATGGCAATCGGCGGTGCACCACAACAAGCACCTGCCACCGTAAATAGTGCCGGACCGCCACCTTTTCCGCTCAATCTTTTGCCGGAAGAATCGCTCAAACAATTGGTAAAAGGTTCCAGTATAAATAGAGCTCATTTAGGACCGCGAGTCTATTTCGGTTGCTGGCACAATAACGGTGGCGCAGTTGCTCTGCCGCACGCCGGCTTTCAAAATTATTCAAATGCCAGAGTTGGTCGTCGCATTCTCGCCAAAGTTGAAAGGCCAGCCTATGCCACTCGTGCCGATGGTCTAGCCCGTCGCAAGAGAATGATGGCAATTTCGCGAGATTTCCTTGCAACTAAGCCTGCTGCTTCTAGAAAGGTAGTAGTTCCTGTAACGAATGTGGCTGTATATCCTCCATATAACGTTCAGAACCGCGTTTATTAGATTTATTAATGGGGGCTAACGTTGCCCCAGTTTGGTCACACACCAACCCTAGAATGAAGGTGTTGGTAATTAGCGATCGCTTTTGTCGATTGCAAGGGAAGCCGGGGTCTCGTATGTTGAATTCATTGCTTAGTAGATATCATGAAATTAGAAGTGGTTACGCAATAGGCAAACCACACCTTAAAGGAATAGCCACAGGGCACGCTGGTTGCGAACATCTAATCTTTCCGCAATTGCCTTCTCCTTCAGTCGCAAAAACAATTTCGACCGCGTTAACAGTCGGCAAAAATGAAGATTGGGGACTAGCCGCGTCCAGATTACTAACCATTGCCGGAATTGAAGCCACCCAGGCCGAAGTGACTTCCCTCCTGGAGCGCTTGTCTGAGCAGAATATCCAGGCAGTTTGTAATACGGAAAAACGCAATCAGGTATTAAGACTCGATATAACCGATCCGGTTGTGCAACGGGCAATACTGCGCAATCAGTAACGGTACCGGGCGCAGAACAAGAGTCAGTACAAGTAAAAGTTCCGTTCCTGCAATTGTTTTCTTGTCGCCAGTCTGCGAGACTGTTGGCGTTTAAGATAGCAAGGAGTTGTAGTAATGGGTTGTCAGAATCTCCTGCGTTCAGCCTTACGGAGTTTAACGCTTAGCGTTGTCGCACTTTCCATGTTGGTAGCACCGGTGGTGCTCGCTCAAGGTGGACCAGCTGGTGGCGGTGGCCGCGATCCACTTTCAATTTACAGAGATGCCGGCATTAACGCTGATCAAGAAACACAAATAAAAGATATCGTCAAAGAATTCGAATCTGCCAATACAGTACGCATCGATAAAATGCGCAATCTCCTTCAGGACATGCGTTCGCTTTCACTGCAACCAGCGCCTGAAGAAGAGAAAGTTCTTTCTAAACAAGACGAAATAAACAAAGTGCAAGCCGAAGTCTCAAATGAGCGCATCAAGCTACTGCTGAAAATTCGCGCCGTCCTCAACATGGATCAGAAGAAGAAACTGGTCGAAATGATGCAAAAGAGCGCCCCGGGCGGCCCAGCCCAATAACGAAACTAACCGGTCGCCTGCGCAGCACTCGCTGCCGCTGCTTCTTCGTATTGCTTCTGCTCCCGCTGCTTCGCTTCCGCGTCGCGCTGTGCAGCTTCCGCATATTCATTATTCTGCTGTTGTTCCGGCGGAGGCGGCTGATCCTGGCCAGCAAAGCCCTTGCCCAGATCCCCAAATCCCTTCATCACTTGACCCAAGACGTCCTGGGCTGCTGACGCCCCCTGTTCCGGGCTAGACATCCATTTCGAGATGTCTGAAGGCGGACCACCGCCAGCTTTCGAGTCATAAAATTCTAGCTGGTGATTCAACATCGACAGGGCGCCAGGATTAGTAAAGTCTGCAGCGGTCGGAGCGGCAATGTTCTTTAAATTTGGAAGTTCCGCAACCACAGCTTTGCTCAGTTCGAGTGGATGCCCGACTGTGCTATCGCCAGCCCTTGCTCCCTCTGAGCCTTTGCCACTAAAAGGACTACCGCCGGTTAACGACATTTTCAGGACCTCAAAACCTACCCATACCACCATAGTTACACCCAATAGTGGCTAATTTGAGTCGCTTTGGTGTCAATCTAATGTCAATGCTAAGCTTTTAGGATTTATAGAACTGTCTCAAAGCCACAAGTTCTTTCACCTTCTCGCTTTTCAGTTTCTTAGTACCGCCAAGCATGATGGCCGTAAAAAGCGTTTGCGCATAATGCTCGAGTGTTTCGAGCTTATAGAAGGCATCCCAAAGATCTGTGCCCAGACACAAAGTGCCATGATGATCCAACAAAATTGCATCGTGGTCTTTTAAATACGGCTCGATGCTGCGTGGCACTTCATCTGTGCTTGGTGTCGCATATGGTGCCACGGGAATAGATCCCATTGTGCATACCACCTCTGGCAACAAATTGTCTTCCAGTTCGAGCCCCGCCACGGTGAACGCAACGGCCGTT
>CAJCIF010000525.1 GCA_903970355.1 Actinomycetota bacterium | reverse complement strand
GGAATGGATCTGGTCACTAGCACCGCCGATGAAATTGAAGGAACAGACTATCCTAAGATGAATCCCGTTCCAAGATTTGAAAATTCAATTTTACGGTTACCAGATCAGCGTGCACTGGTCTACAACCTGCAAGACGCTGGTGCAGACGAAGTGATAAGCGGTGACGCTGAATCAATTGTTTCCGAGCTAAGGGCTTGTTTTAAACGCATGGGCGTTTTGAACTAGTCGCTACTTGTTGAGAATCAGAGTGTACGCAGGAAGGCGACCAGATCGTGCTTCTCTTCCGATGTCAGCTTGGTCCCTAAGACAAGATTGAAATATTCAACCGTATCATCCAGGGTGAGAAGCCGATCGTCGTGAAAATACGGCGGTGAGTCCTTGATGGCTCGCAATGGAAAGGTCTTGATTGGACCATCTCCGATTGCCATTGCACCATTAACCATTTGAGGACTGAAGAATCTTTCCGCGTGCAAATCGTGAGTTAGGTTGTCGGTATAGTACGGAGCAACGTGGCAAACTGCGCATTGTCCTTTGCCGAAGAATACTTCCTGACCATGCAACTCTTGGGCAGTCGCTTTGTTTGGATCTAGTTTTCCTAAGACGTCAAGTTTCGGAGCTGGTGGAAAATCGAGCAGCTCTTGGAACTCGGCCATGAAGTTCACCTGGCTGTGTCGCTCCACAATATTTACGCCCTTTTTCTGCGCGATTACAGGATCGCCATCGAAATAGGCTCCACCCTGCTCGAATTCCGTAAAGTCTTCAACGGTTTTGAGAGCGCGCTGCGAACCGAACAATCTTTGAATGCTCACACCTCGCAAGGTTGGCGTGTCGATACGATGCCTAAACTCTTGAGGGCGCACATCAGGGGCGAGGTGAGTGGCACCATTGGTGTGACCGTTGGCATGGCAATCGAAGCAACTAACGCCTTGGCTGGCAAGCACGCTTTTCCTGTCTTCCGTGCGGTTGAACTGTTGTTGCATAAAAGGCGTAGTGAGCAAACGTAGTCCTTCTAGCTGTTTCGGATTAAGGATGCCGTTAAATAGCTCGTAATAGTTCATGTTGGTGACGAGCTTGCCGTGCGAAACATCACCGAGATCTGGTCTGGTTGTGAGGTAAATTGGTGGTGGAAACTCGGGCAGAAGGTGATCTGGCAGATCATAGTCAATATCAAATCGCGTCAAATCGCGCCCTTCCTGCCGCTTTACTTCATCAATTTCCTGATGAGGAAATACCATTCCTCCTTCGTGATGATTAGGATGGGGCATTGCTATGAAGCCTTTAGGAAATAAGCCTTTCGCTTTGATTTCTTCCGGACTCATATTTGCTAATTGATCCCAGGTAACCCCAGCGGGTAATTTGACTCGCACTCTTTCCTGAAGTGGTTTGCCTTTCGTCATCGTTGCGGATGAGGGGTGATTGCCCAAGTCATAACGTTCAGCCAGCACTCTCTGATGCTCTGCTTCAATACTGGCTTTCTGTCCGGTGAAACGCGCATACATGGCTTGGAACGTCTCTTTGATATCAACCGGCATATAGCTCGAAGGGACTCCTTGTGCATAAACAATCCCAACTGCAAGCACTGGTGCTACCAAAGTTGCGATTGCAAGAGTGCATGCTCTAGCAAAGACTTTTGACATAGATGTTCCCCACATAGGAGCGGCATTTTGACAGCAAAATATAACTGCTTGAATTCTGAATCGCAACACAACAGCGGCTTTCAAGCACTGTCCTCAAGGAGTGCGTACGTAACGTATACTTCTTTCGAACATATCCGAAGGAGTTGTTAAGATGAATCGAAAGATCATCGCGTAATGGAACTGCGGCATCTTCGATATTTTCTGCGAGCAGCTGAACTCTTGCATTTCACAAGAGCAGCTGAATCTTTGTATATTTCGCAACCGGCATTGTCAGCGCAGATCAAACAACTTGAAGATGAACTCCATGTTCAATTATTCGCACGGGTTGGCCGGCATGTAGTGCTCACCGAAGCGGGAGAGCTATTTGTGCACAATGCAAGGCAAGCAGTTCAAAACATGGAAAAAGCTGAAGAAGATTTGGCCGCGTTGCAAGGTCTGCTGAGAGGAAATCTTCGATTGGTCGCCATTCCCGCAATTGGCAGCATTTCGCTTCCCACCATAATTGATGACTTTCAAAAAAGTCATCCCAACGTCCATATCAAGTTGTCTGTTAGAACTTCCGACAACCTAGAGCGCGAGATTGCTAAAGGAGATTTTGATCTTGGCATTACGATGCTCCCGCTTACCCACGACGATTTACAAAGTTTAGAGCTGCTCACTGACGAAATAGTTCTGGCAGTGTCATCGAAGCATCCACTATCAAAGCAAATGGAGATTCATCCGAGTGCCCTCAACGAGTTGCCAGTTGCTCTGGCTACTCAAGGTTTATTGCACGGAGACAGCTTCACATTTCTAAGGGCAAACAATGCTGAGCCAAAAGTGATGGTTGAGTTAGACGAGTTAAGGGCTCTGCTGAGTTTAGTTCGGGCCGGTAGACTCGTGACTTTTATACCGCGAATGCTCGTTCCTGATGATTTGGTAGCGATTAAGTTTGTTGGCTCAGGGCCGATTGTTAGGCTTGGTGCTGTTTGGAGCCACTTGGGTCCGGCTGGTCAAGAGTTTCTTCAATGCCTGAAGGCGGCGCACTTTCGGGACTCATAAGCAATAGCAGTGGATCTGATGGGAAGTGTGTATTGGACTCTAGCTGAGTCGATATCTAAACTGTGATCAGATGACGCGATTGCAGAGGAAAGAAGATGAACGAGTTAAATATGTTAGTAAATTGTGCCACCGCATACGGTTATATCATTATGGGCTATGCGGTTTGGCTTGAAGTAGCTTCTTTTGTGTTGAACCTACACACGGCAAGAAGCAATAAACCGAGAAAGTATGTCGTTCCGATGAAACCGCGAGCCTATATTTAGGAGGACTCTAACCATGAATGTTAATGAATATATGGATCGCGATTACCAATTGCTTCTTAAGCGTGTTGATGACGTGCGTAAAGCGTATGAATTAAGCAATCCGAGTCATACCATGTCTCAAGCTACTGAAATGTTCGATGCATTTGAACGACGCTTTGCATTGGAAGATTTTCTCAATAGCAAAGTGCACGAAACACCCACGATGAAGGCAGCAATCGCAAAGCTGCTTATTCGAAGACAAAAGATTCGCGAACTACTGGAAGATATGCTCATGCTGCATGTAAGTGAGCCGGACTTCAAGAAATCGATAAAGGTTGTAATGACTGAATTAGGCGAGTTTCTCAAATTCGTCAAAAACGAATTTAGCTCCGAGTTCATCTCAAAAATTTCGGAAGGTGATCTAAAGAATATGTCGCATGCGTTAGAAGATAGAATTCATGCCATTGCATTTTAGTTATCTGTTTCATAACATGCGGGGGCAAGCGTGCGCGCCCGCATGTTATGAAGCCAGTTGCTCTGCAATCCGCAACATTTCGAGAGAAGGTGGCTCCCACGGTCGATTCTTTATGTAGTCACTCATCCAGGCGGGCATCCACTTTATCTTCCGACGAAAATCAGCTTGCTCTATGCGGTTCAATCCCAAAGTTGCACACATAAG
>CAJCIF010000524.1 GCA_903970355.1 Actinomycetota bacterium | reverse complement strand
ACTTAAAGAAGAAGATATTAGTTTTGAGTGGAACAGGTATTGTTTAAGTGTCAACGCATCGGATTGAACAAGACGGGGAGCTCGAAGAGTATGCTGAAGCCATACGTGAACTCGGCCGTAAAAGTGATAGTACGGAGTGTATCGCCGTCGATGCGCTTAACTACCTCTATAATCGCCTCAATGACGGAATAGATAATCCTTGTGCTCTAATCCGCTTTTTTAGAACAATGGATATAGCCGATTTAACTCCAGGACTAAAAGACCTCGCGATACAGAATATTCCCGTCGGAACAGAAGCTAAAGGCGTTAATTGCCTGACGCTACTTGCCAGTCGTGGGATGTTGCCGCAATGGAATGATAGATTCGAATCCAAAAATCACCAGGTTATTCCTCTCACAAGCGCCAAGATGGTTGCGGCCGCTCCAATGGTGTCACAGTTGATCAGCCGCCTTGGCATTGAAGCAGCCAAAGTTATTTCTCCCAGGCCAAATCTATTTTTCGATCCTGAAGAGAAGCCTTATCACGTCTTTTACGTACCTTATGCAATCGGCGATTCGACCATTGTTGCCCAAAAGGAATTCGCAGAGCCTTATGGCATCCAAAGCGTTATTGGTTTTGGCGGGCTACTTCCATCAGGCGATATGTTTGCAACGATCATGTTCATGCGGATTTTCGTTTCTGCTCATACTGCTGAACGATTTAAATTACTTGCAAAGGCGATTGAACTTGCAATTCATGATATTCGCTCTGGAAAAAAACAGCGCGCGAAAATTTTGTTGGCTGTGAGCGTACTTGAGTCGGAACGTCTTACACGCTTGTTGGGCAAAGAGCACGACATTGTTCAGGTTGACACCATCGAAAAAGCAATTTTGGCAGTCACCAACCAAACTTTTGACCTTGTAATCTGTGGCGTGCATTTTGATGAATCCAGAATGTTCGAACTACTTAGGATCTTCAAAGAGGATCGCTCGCAGAGACCTAAACCTTTTATCTGCTTCCAATACGGTTCCCTTCCGTTTGGAGAAGGAGCAGAAAAGGCTGTAATTCAGGCCGCGCAACTTATTGGTGCAAGCTGCTACCTAGATGGACGTGGGTTTAGTGATATGCAATTGCGTAGGACTTTTGAATCCTATCTTCCAGAGAAGATCTGGACGAGCTCTTCTAATTAGGATGGCTCGAAGAGCTCGACTAAAGGAATTTGCTGGAATCGTCTTACTCTTGCAGTGAAGCGCCGGCAGCGACTGCAACTGCACTGACGACGATCTTTGTCGTAGATGAAGCACCCAACCCGGAGTGAACATACAAAGTCAATTGCACATTTGTTGCAGACACGAAATAGTCATCATATGTTTGAACAAAATCTTCATCCGACACTACTCTTGCGGGAGACACTTGATTATTGACGGGCACGGGCAGCGAAGACAATTTAAAAGTCAAAGAGTCATTTGGAGCCGGCAGTTTATGGTTAGTGCTTTCTTTGTAGACGTTTAGACCATTCTTGTTTATTTGAACGAGATTTTGAGTGCGATCGTTTGTTACGAGCTCGGTTTGGACTGGGAATTCGGCAACGGGAGATTGTACTCCTGCGATTTTGCCCATAGAGAAAACCCCTGATGATACCCTGTCGATTTTCAACCAGGGCAAATTCATCGAGTAACTTTCGAAAATATCTTCAAACTTTTGGTTCATTGCAAGTTGCGAATCTCCTACGACTATGGTCTTGAGATTCACTCTCTCGGCTTCCATTAGTGCAGCATTCTGTTTTGATTCGTCAAGCAATTCATTTGCCAAATTTTGAGCTTCGGTGGCGCCCGAAGATTGAGCCTCATCATAATTGGCTTGCTGAGCGTAAACAAGTTGACGGTTACGTGCAATCATGTTGTCCATCTGTCCTACATTGTTCAGCTCATTCAGTTTGATAGCACCAGCCAGGGCAATTTCCTCAGCTGAGTTTTTCAAATGGTTTTGCACAAAAACCAAACCAGCAAACGAATATCCTATTAGGATGATGAGCGCTGAAAATGTCATTGTGAAGCAACCAAGTACAAGCATGTTTCCATTTTGCTTACGTAGTGGTTGTGGGCGTCTCCCAATAAACATTGATTTGTCCTCTCTGTGGGGCGGGGTAGTGAGAAGGGGAAATGAATACTTTTAGTAGTGAATTAATTGAGACATCAATCCTGGTGGATTCGATGCAACAAACACGTTGATACCAACTGGGTTAGCACCAAGTTCGACCTGGGCATTCGAAAGAACTTGAAAATTTTGAGCTTGCATTTGCGCAACTATTCCATCAAAAGATCCATAGGGAACTGTGATAAGAGCTACGACATTCTTATTAACAACGGAATCCAGAACCAGATGAACAATGGCATTGCCAGATGCTCTTAGTTCTTCTGGTGTAGGCGTAGTTTTATGAGTGACGGCGATTGCAACACCATCGCCTTTAGTTACATCAAAAGTATGGAGCTTTTCTACACCAAGAGTCTTGCTATCGTGAAACCAGAGATATTCGTATTCCGTTTGTTTATTCGGATCTGAATCTTGTTGGTAGTTGACCGTCGCTTTAATCACGCCTTGGATCTGTGAGTTTTTATACGTGAATGCGCGTGGCAACTGCTGCGTTTGCACATTGATTAGCCAATCGTACGGTTTGTTGATAGGCTCAGCTTTGGCAATCGATGTGAGCGAGCTCAAAGCGAGGGCTGCAACTAGAACACCTTTAGAAATGAGGCGTGCAGCCAGTTTGTGATGCTTATTCATTGATGTAATACCCCATAGTGGTTGGATCGCTTCCAAGGTTTTCCCATTGAGATCGAGTGTTCATGTGAAAAGGAATTGGTCGGTTGAGTAACGGTATTGGTAAATCAAGACCGAAACATGGATTGACGTTTACTGTGGTTTGCAATTCCACGCTGTAAATGCAGGGAGCGTTTTTTCCATTAGGCAACCACTCCGCCGGCACTTGCTGCTTCTCGGTAAACTGCGCTTCTTTGGCGCCAGTGTTGTCTCGTGCAACAAGAGTCATATTGGTATCAGAAACAGATACGCCATATCTGGAAAGCAACATCAGCCAATCACCATTGTTGAGTAGCTCATAGGCATCAGAACGTTTGTCACAACGAGCCAGGTTTTGCACCAGGCAGTTGAGTGTTCCAGTGCTCATCCAGTAACGGACCGGGACGAACCCCATATCGAGAATGGGGAGAAGAATAAACGTGATCAACAGAACAATCCCGGCGGCGAATTCTGTGATCTGTCCTGATGATTTACGACCTGCTTTACGCATTGTCCTGGTCCTTTAATTGTCGTTCTGGGGGGTGATGCCATTCCTACTGGCTGTTTGGGCGAATTAGGGGGGCGGGAAAAAGAGTTTTTTCTCATAGAATCCCCCCAATTCCCAAACGAAAGAAGCTTCCCGAAGGAAGCTGCTCTCGTTTAACCGATTGAGGAATCAATTTAACGCGCGATTTCAGTGCGACTTATTGATTCGGGAAGTTGCCGACGGCAAGGTTAACCGCGATATTGGCATCTGGCATACCGTGACCGTAATACTGGCTTTGGTCAGCCAGAATGGTCCCGGCACAGCTCGATGTAATTATGCCTTCCACTTGCCGATTGCTAAGACCCGGGTTGGCGCTCCAAACTAAAGCAGCGATTCCAGCACAGATTGGCGATGAGAATGACGTTCCAGCAACGGATGCTTTCGTACCGTCTCTTTGTGAGCAAACTATGCCGTCTCCAGGCGCTGTGTACGTAATGCAATTGCCGTAGTTGCTGAAGCTTGTGAGTTCTAGGTTTGGCTCAATGGCGGAAACAATGTTGACATAGCCCAAGTTTGGCGTCGGGTCGAAGCTGCTGTCATTTCCTGCGGACATGAAGATGATGCCGCCGTAGATTTCGTGATAGAAGGCCATGTAAGCATGCATCGTTGGGAAAAGAGCAGGATTGGTCAAGCCGAACGGTGGTTGGAAACCGTAGCTTATGTTGATGATTTTGATGCCCTTAATCATGGCTTGCAAAATGCCGGCTTGAATCGCAATTGGATCCGTCATGCCTTTACCGTTTGCAATTCGAATCGGATAGATGGTGGCATCCGGTGCAACTCCTGCACTGTCAACTGAGTTATTCATTGTGGCTGCACACGAGGTGGCTACTTCTGTACCGTGTCCCATTACATCCGTTTGTGCACCGCCATTGGTTGCTTCAGCCAGACCTAAACCGATGCCACCTGCAACTGTTGCAACTGAACTCGGGACGCCAGCCAGACCCATCATGTGAGCCCAGAAACTAGTGGCATCAAATCCTTTTTGAGTCTTACCAGAAAGATCAGGATTGGTGGATTGGCAACCAGTGTCCATAATTGCAACTGTTACACCTGATCCTGTCGATTTGGACCAGGCTTTTTGGCAATTCATTGTGGTGATATACCATTCGCTTGAGTAATTTGGATCATTGGGAGCGCTGCCAGTTGGGTTGCCATCCGCTTCCACTTGATAGTCACGTCCTACGCAGAAGAAGTCCTTTTTGTCTTTCTTCATCTTGTTCTCTGTTTCTACCAATTTTCCTTTTTCTGTTTTCACGATCAGGCATTTCAATCTGCCTTCTCCCATGCTGCCTATTACCGTGCCGTGCAATTCATCTAAAGACTTTTGCACGTCGTCTTTATCTGTCCTTGCATTTGGCATTACCAGCAAAATATCTGGCGTGTAATTTAACGGTTTACGCGCGGCTGGGGCGTGAAGGTGTGTTGGTGTGCGCAAAACCCTTTGCGCTGCCATTGCTCTATCTGCTCCAAGCGCTTGTGCGCTAAAGAGTAATGATAGGGCTAGACCTAACAACTTTTTCGGTTTCATTTTCTTTTCCTCGGGTGATGAGAACTGCGTTTTTTAAGGCGGGTTTCGGCAAACCAATCTTTGGTTGCATGTGGGCTCAACACCGGTCTGAGAAAAATTAGGCGGAAAATGCCATTTTGAAAAATTGCTAAGGTTCAGGCGCTCCCCCCTAATATTTATAGGTAAGGGGTAGGGCTCTTATCCCCCCAAATTCAATTTATAGAAGGAATAGGCAAATGCAAAAGAAGCGTTCTAAGAATCGAAAAGGACTTGGAACTTCGCTCGTAGAATTTTCAGTGGTACTGATAGTAACGGTACCTGTTGTTCTTTCCGTTATAGATCTTGGTTACATCGCACTTGGCGCGCAATTGAATGATACTGTTGCAAGAGACGCAGCTAGAGCAGCTGCCGAAGGACCTCCTGCCGGTGTAAACGGTGAAACAAATAAAGCTTTAAAAGCTTCGGATCAACCTTATCAACGAGCAGAAAATGTCGTCGAAAACTTTTACTGTACGAATGTTCCTGCCAAGATTCGAGATACTTTAGCCGTGACAGAGAGTCTTGTGGATGTTCCACCCAACACCGACGGTGGTGCTGTGGATGGAACGATTGCGGTCGAGACAACGGTAGACATCTACCCACCATTTCTTATAGGCGGCATCTTAGAAGGGCACAAAATTACTCTTGCCGCCTGCCACAATATTCCTTATACATATGTAGTTCCGAAAGTCGTTATTCCATCGCAAGTGAAGATCTAATAGCAGTAATGCCTTGTCCAAACGCTTAAGAGATGGTGAACAACTATCTACTCGCCTGGAAAAGTGCAGCTCAATGCGTCACCGAGTCCAAGGTATGGATCGGTAAGGTCTAGACCGAGAGTGCGCTTGTAGACTTCATTAGTAATGTCGGCTGGAATTGTGCTGTGCCGCTGTGCAAGCATGTTGTGAATCACAGGACGCTTGATAGTTTCATTGTTAATGACGTCGGCTCTTATATCATTCAAGAACTTGCTGCCACCAAGAGCAACAATTTCGGGTTCAGCTATCGTTGTACTTCCGTAACCAGGGAAAGGCGTTTTCCCCATGTGATAAGCCCGAAGCGCAGCATCGCGGTCTTTGGCAGTGTGAACGAATGATGCCACCGATAATAGCCCTTGCAAACATTTTTCATAGGAACGTGGGCCGTAAATTCCAGGAAGAATATCAATTACCTGGCCATTTGCTTCGCAAATGTACGATGCAATATTGCCGTGCAATGTGCGTTTAAGTACGCGACCATCACCGAAATCTACGGTAAGTATGGGCACGGGGCGCAGAGGTTCCCAGCAAGGTTCGAAGTTAGCATTGATATATTTTGCAAGCTTTTTATCCGAGAACAACACGGTTCTCGCCAGGCGTGCGTTTGCTCAACAGAACTCTTGATCTAGATGTCCGAGCATCTGAAACAAAATGACCGGTTTGCCAGAGCTTTTGCTGGCCGCACAAGCATCATCAAAGTTTTTATGCCAATGAACTAAACCTGGTTTGACCGTACGGTTTTTAAATGAGCAAACAGATTCTGCCTGGGCGGAAGTTGGCGGGGTGCTAATAACAGTGAAACTGAATGCGAATAAGAATAAGAGTCGAACAAACAATTTCACTTCACAGTCTCCGACGGCGAAGGACCTGGTCCGAATAAAGTGCGTATCGTTCGCTCGGATTTATTTTCTCCGAGATAACCACCTTTACTGATTGCAACCGATGGATCGTATGCCGGCTTGGTTGTTGGTTCAACTGGTTTAGCATCGTCATGGCGAACCGTCACTTTTGATGGTTCTGCTGAACTTTGCCGAAAGGAAGTTGCTGCCATGAAAGCAATTACTAAAACATAAACGAATATCCATTTCTCCATGCGACCACCTCACATGTGTATGTAACTAACTGGAGTCAGCGTAGTCCAAACCAGGAGGCTGATCCATAGGGGTTACCCTATTTATTTGTTTGGTATTTGACGGATAGATTCAGCAAATGCTTTCGATTGCTGTGCAGAAAGTGTCTATTTCATTTTCGTCGTTGTAGTAATGTATGGAAGCGCGTACTAGATCGGCCAGATTCCGTTCGTGCATATCGATGCTGTAACCGACGCGGGAGACAGAAACATTTATTCGTTTCTTGTTTAGCCTCTGCACGATTTCTTCGGCGCTGCGTTTCTTAGTGTTGAATGTCACGATTCCACATTTCTTTTCTCCTTCATCTTGAAGAGAAATGCCAGGAATATTCGATAACTTTTCACGCAAAAGGTTTGCTAATAAAGAAACCCTATTCTCAATATTTTCAAGGCCCCAGGCGAGTGCATAATCTACTGCTTTGCCTAAACCAATTTTAGTTGAATAGTTGGTTTCCCAATTTTCAAATCGCCGCCCGTCTACATGAACTTCGTATCCGTCTCTTGCAAAGCACTTCACTGCATGCAAATCTAAGAAGGGCGGCTCGAGTCTTGCCAACATATTTTTAGTGACGAACAGAAAACCTGTTCCCCGTGGTCCTCTTAAAAATTTCCTGCCTGTACCGGACAAAATATCGCAGCCAATCTCTGTTACATCAATCGGCATTTGTCCAACAGATTGGCATGCATCCAGCAAAAAAGTAACACCAGATTGTTTGGCTAATTTCCCCACTTCCTTTGCTGGGTTAACCAACCCACCATTTGTTGGTACATGTGTAAGCGCTATCAGTTTGACTCGTTTATCAATTGCATTTTCGAGATGTTTCAACGAGATTTGACCGAAATCATCATTAGGAATAACTTCTATCTCAACACCAGATCGTTTTTGCGTTTGCAAAAAGGCGATGTAATTGCTGCTGTATTCGGACATGCCAGTGAGAATTCGATCTCCTGGTTCAAATTTCAAACTGTAAAAAGCCATATCCCAAGCACGAGTCGCATTTTCGACAATTGCCAGGCAGTCTTCCGGGCAGTTTAGAAGCCTGCCGAGTGATTGATAGACTTTATTTATTCTCTCTCTTTGCGCGTCAGCAGCCTCGTAGCCGCCTATTTCGGCTTCGAGTTGCAGGTGCTGAACAATTGCATCGAGCACAGGCTGTGGCATGAGGGCAGCGCCTGCATTATTAAAGTGCAGTACAGATTTCACGCCAGGCGTGTCTTTACGGGCGCGTGCGACATCTATAGGAATGTGGTTTACTTGTTGGCTTAGCAAAATGCTCTTGATAAGTCGATTGCTTCGTGGTCTTGTATTGTAATGTCAGCCCCGCCGACACAACCCATCTCAAACCAAAATTCAGGATTCAGTTTGCTTTTTGCAATCCTGTTTTTCCTGGTAGCGGCGTTTGCCTGTTACGCACCGGTGTTGAGCCCCGGTTACGCGGTTTCTGATGATTTTTATCACCTTGCTCGTACCATGAGAGCAAGCGATTGGTATTCAACCTTGCTTGCCACAACAAATTTACAAGGGCGTCCTCTTGATGGTTTGCTTTTGGGATTTGTTTTGCCTTTGATGAAAACGGTGAGCGATTTTGCCTACCTTCGTTTTATTTCATTGCTGGGTGTGGCCGGTGTGGCGTTGTGTTCGTATTTTCTGCTTGTTCGCTTTGGCTGGCGGAGAGCACATGCTGCCTTTCTCTCTGTGATATTTACGTCAATTCCTGCGTTTCAGGTGCTTGTCTCCTGGTCGATCGCATCGCTCTATATTTTCCCTGCGATCGGAGCCTACTTTGCTGTTTGGTTTGGATTGAAAGGTTTGGATGAAGATCTAAAACGCCCAGTTAAAGTTGCCTATGTTGGTGCTGCGGTCATCTCTCTATTTTTAGCGTTGTCTTTGTATCAGCCAACATCGATGTTTTACTGGTTGTTTGTTGCTATTACACTTTTCAATGATTCGGCATTTACACGCGAAACTGGTAAGAGAGCCATTCTTATGTTGGTTATCTTCGGGCTTGCAGCAGCGTTGAATCTGGCCTATTTCGAAGGTGCAAAGGCGGTTATAGGAACTGCCAGTTTGCTTCCGCAACGGAGTCATCTCGTTACTGATATTGGTAACAAGGTGCATTGGTTTGTATCAGAGCCTCTAAAGGAAGCTCTTAATTTGAATCGGTTGCAGGCAAGCCCAAAAATGGCTGCCACACTGGCTTTATTCCTTGCTGGTGGGCTAACGCTATTTTTTAGAGGAAGCATCCTTATGCGCGCTGCGCAATTGCTCCTTGCTGTTTCTCTCATTGTGCTTAGCTATCTTCCCAATCTTGCAATCGCAGAAAATTTTGGAACATATCGCACCCAAGCTGGTTTGGAAGTGCTTATTCTCTTCTATTTTGCTCTTGCCGCAAAGGGTGTCCTCAGAACGTTGAGCGGCAAAAGTGATGGTATTATATATAGTGCAGGGCTGTCTGGGCTTGCGGCACTCAGCATTATGGTGGCGCATGTTCACGTGCTCAATTTTTTTGTCATTCCTCAAACTCTCGAACTTGGTCTAATGAAGCAGCAAGTATATGGAGAATTTGGACCTGCCATGGAGAAGCACCCACTCATTTTGAAACGTGAGGAAACGCTTGCTCCATTCGTTCGTTATGATGAATTTGGGCTGCCCTCCCTGGCTCAATCCTGGGTGCCAGAGCCGGTTACATTTTTATTGTTGAAAGAAAGACCGAAGGACAAAACCCTGGTTTCGTCCAAAGCCGCGTCGCAGAGGTAGCCGTTTTGAGAATTTGCCTGATATCTGCCGACCAAACTGCCAATTGCGAAATTGAAGGCATCAAAACGCGTGCTCAAATGCTTGCTAATCACGGCCACGATGTGACGTTATTGCTAGCGGTAACAGACGAACAAAAGAACAAATGCGAAGCGCAATCGGTAGAGCATAAGGAAAGTGTTCTGCCTTATTCGGTTCTTATTGTGGCGGCGGACAATGATGTCGCCTCCCTGTCTCGTTTCGAAGCAGCTTCACCTGAAACGAAAAGGACAACTGCTCTGGGAGTGGCTATCTGGAAAGAGGTGTTAGAGCTGCACAACCGAGAACCTTTCGACTTGATTGAAGGTGAGTCTTGCTGCGGTACTCTTGCTCTAACTGCATTTGCAAATTATGCGCCAGTGATCGTGAGACTGGATTCGTCAGCTGCCATTTTCAAAAAGCCCAAATCCATTTTTGAAAGTCTTTCCTTCGACGAACAAGTTTGTGCCATGTTTGAACGTATGGCGATAGGCTGGTGCAGCGCTGTTGTTGTAAGTGAGCCGAAGCTGCAGTCTTTGATAGCCGAAGAAACAGGACGTCTGACACCGCAGATATTGGTCGATCCCGGCAATGATCCCGAATTTTTCTCGAACTACTATAAGGATGTTGTTTCAAAAAGGAATGCCAAGAAAAAATTGGCATATCTTAAGCCCATACAAAGCTTATGCCCGGACGCGCTGATGATGTTCCAGGCGTTCGATCAAATGCTCTACAACTACCTCTATCAAAATTCGTGGCGATTCAGGCTCTATCACTGGCAGCAGATGTATAAGAACAAGCCTGCGCAATTCAGAAGTAAGCTCACGCTGGCTGCATTGAGACCGATTGCAGCAGCAACGAAAAGTGCGACGTTATCGAGTAAGTTGAGCGAGTTAGAGAGATTGCAGTGGGATGCTCTGTGATGCAGCGATTGGTTGAATTTGCTCGTCCGCACTCTTGTTGACGATCTTGCGACGGGTGGCAATTCTTTTGTAAAGAGAAATTTGTAATTGCAGGGTTCTCTTTATTTCATGCGATCCAAAATCGAAACAAAACCTAAAGGTTGACGCAAACTAGTTGTGGCGCTCACTTTTGATGATGGGGCCGGCACATTTTCAAATCCGTCTCCGATATGTATTTTTCAATTCTTCTCCAAGACTTGCTCAACGCAATGTAGTCAAGTGAAGATGCTGAGCGTGTCTGACTTGTAGCTTTATCATCAGCTTGATAACGTTTGCACTCCCTGGAAACCTGAATTACTGAGCGCTCATGTTGCTCATTGTGGGAGGAGCTTAATGCTGAGGAAATCTTTTCCCAAATATGTTGTGTTGGGAATGCCAATCATCTTGTCATCGCAACAGAAGGCGGAGAGTCATCCGGCTGTTCTAGCCGCTCCAGTCATCAGTCGTGCTGCCACATTTGGTCTGCATAGATCTGCTGTGTTTTTGGGACATCACCTGGTCGCCAGTGGTCCGGCGCATCACTTAGCAAATTTCGTTATTAGCCATACACCATTCAAGTCAATATTTGGTGACCATTCTGCAAACTCTACTCCGCAGGTTTCCGGGAGTGGTTATCCGCATTCGAGTGCGTTGCACACACAAGGATTTTCGCACTTCGGTTCCTTTGGCACCAATTCGTCTTTCAACGTACCAAATACCTCTTCATCGAATGTAAGTCAGCCCAATCTTTCCTCTAGCGTTATTAGTGCTCAAGGCATGTCTGCACGTTCAGTGCTAATGAGCTATCTGAAAACCTCGCCAACATCTGGCAGCGGTTCCCTGGCAAATTCCAATAGTTCAACTCCTCAATCCAACAACGCGGGAATCTCAACCACCGTCAACAGCGTGCAGGTTCCGCGTCATAGCTTTGGTTCAAATTCGAATTCCAACTCTAATTCAAATGCGAATTCAAATACGAATACGAATTCGAATACGAACTCCTCATCAATATCTTCATCCGCTTCCACTTCCTCTTCCGGATTGCAGCCCGACATAATTTCCGTTTCCGGAAAAGTAATTAGTGGGTCTACGTTCTCATCTAATGCGCCTTCATCTTCATCATCATCTTCGCCTTCTTCTGGCGGAGTTTCTTTCAAAGGATCAAGCTATTCAGGGCGATCACTTCATACGATCGTTTCCGGAATGCGATCGCGCAATAGCAGCTCGTCCGGCAGCGGAACATCTGTTACTGGACACGGTTCCAATTCCGGCAGTGGAACATCTGTTACTGGACACAGCGGAAACGTATCGTATGTCTCGGGACACAACCACATCTCCAACGGCAGCAATTCGAGCAG
>CAJCIF010000523.1 GCA_903970355.1 Actinomycetota bacterium | reverse complement strand
AGCGCAGCATTTTTTGGCTACCGCTACGCCAAATGGGTCGATCATCACATCGTCAATAACCCATGCCAACCCCATCATGCTGCTTTCAGCTTCGCATGGATATTGGCTGGTTTTGTCGTATTCGAGGTGGCTATCTGCTATGCAGCGGTATTCACTTACTGTTGCGTAAAAGTTAGTGCATTCGTTTCAGGAAAAGATCCATAACTGGCAAGCTTAACCGAACGTCCGCAGGAGACGGCATGGCATCTACATTCGATGCTGCCGTCTCCTACGGGCGTTTTTTTAGAAGGTGTTACTATAAATTTTAGTATATCACTGTAAAATAAAGCAGGATGCGACTCTCCAAACATCCTTGCTTCATTCAGGGTTTATCCCAAAACAGACTCGAATCAGTCCACCCAGTCACGTTTTCTGCAAGCCAATAGCGCACCTCCCATTCCAAATTTTGTTTCTCGTCATCAAACCGCCTCCGCACTTTCTTCTTACAATCTTTTGGCGGAAAGCTGATTGAGCGCGTTCGGTATATCGGCCGGGCAAGATCAAATGCGGCGTAATGAAGTTCGTTTTCCTCTACCACTTCTTGCACGCTATAACGATGCACAACGTGGAGGTGGCTTCGCTTACGCTTGATGATGATACGAGCTCGCAAACGCCCTTTATCATCGAGCAAGCACGCACCATTTGTTTGATTGGTTTCATAACTCCAACCAATTGGCAGATGGGTTTCGACCAATCCATCTCGTTTATTTTTTGTGCGTTTGAATCCGAGTTTTTCCAGCTGTTCCCACGAACTATAGAAAACCTCTTTTGGCAGCCAAACCAGCATAGTAAGTGGAAGTTCAAGGGGACGTGCAACAGCTTTTCGATTCACGAGCGGCCTAATTGCTGTCACAAGCGAACGATGAATTGAAATCATAGTGATACTCCTGCATCTCGATTGAGACGTTGCTTTAGTTGCAAATGACAATTAATGAGCTTCTTGAGAGTACTTCAGGAACAAGTAAGAGACTGATATCAAAACTTAGGATGTAGAGGTAACAACACTCAACTAAGAAACGATAATCCTAAAAAGAGCTTTTACTCACGTTCAAACTGACTTAGGAAATTCGACCACTTTCCCTGCCGAAAGACAGTCCTGCCAATGCTTGTGCCAAAGACCTAGCAAACAATCTCAGCAACACTAAGGCGACTCTCTTGACAAAGGAGGCGCTGGATTGCCAGTTTGGCTTATCCCCTAGTTTTTCTGTTTCAGCACGAGTGCAATAGCCCACAAAGCAATCACCCATTTTCAATTTCAATGATGCCGACACAACTGTGGCATTACGTCAAAGACGCGAATTATTCGCATTGCAAGTTTACGGAGCGACTATTCAACTTAAACATCAGTGGATCGGTCGATTCCAGATTTCTGTTTGAGCATTTGCTCATACAGTCCGGTTGCCATCACAAGCGGCATCCATGTAGATGACGCGGATCCATCCGCAAAGCATGCCAGTGGATTCTGGCGTCGGTACCGTATATGGTGCCTTCCATTAACAAATGAACAAGGAAGATTATGCTTATCACTACAACCATCCCCAAATTCGATCATCCAGTGATCATTCTGCAGGAAGAAAAAGTGCAATTCCGAAATGGCATTCCTCTGGAAGTAACTCCCGTAGAAATGCCATGGGAAAAAGCGCTCGAAGAATTTCCGAATGCGCGTCTGCTCGAAGTCGCCGAGTCTCCGCTCACGCACTTTCGGTCAAACGAGCGTCTTGTGCTCGTTCTCGGTGGCGCTTTCGCCTTAATGGACGGTGGCGTCGCCTTAGTCAGAAATGGCGGCTACGCTGCAGGATACGGTAAAGTTCACCTCTCCCTTGCATCTTATAGCATTGGATTCGGTTTCCTGGGCGCGACCATTATGGCAGAAGTTTATTCCACTGCAATCGCCGTTCATGCTCAGATTCTGCCGCCGAATAACGGAGACGCTTACATGTTTGTAACTCCGGAATCAGTTCCAGTTCCCGGGCATGTGTACGGGGTTTTCGACCAAAGCGAAGGCTCATTCACCTCTGCCTTTCGCAAATTGCGCAAAAATAGCGCGCCGATCCCACCGTGGCCCGATCAGGCATTTGCCGGGTTCCTCAAATAAGGCGACGTTTTAGAGAACGGCCGATCTATCGGATTCAGAATCCGGATCGGCCGTTCGCGTTTTTTTATTGTGCTTTATATTATTTTATATAGTATTACTGTAAAAAAATTTTTGTGATACCAAAAGCAGTACCAAGCAATCTGCATCGTGGCGAAGTCCTTCCGCCACGATGCAAACCACAAAGAAGCTGGTGTCAGACCTTGACCGATTTGAGAATCCAGACGAGCTGGACCAAGCCGGCCACGACATACACCAAGTTCAGACGATACCAGCGCACCGCCATCGGAATGTTGGCGCGCATTCCTGCCCAGCCGAATCGCATCATGACGATGCTCCCGGCGACAAGACCCACCCAGGCGATGCCGGCGTTGATGCCGAACATCGAATATCCCCAGCAGAGAATCTCGCTGCCGACGATGGCCAGTGCGGTGTCGCCCATCTTCCGTTGCCAGACCCGAAGCCAGTACCAGGGCAGGAGTGCCAGGTAGAGCTTCTTGTTCTCGATCGATTCGAGCCAGGCGAGGACGATGAAGGTGAACGCGATCCGAAGAACGACCGTGTTCGCAAACGACATGCTCATGAGGGGCAAGGCCGAAGCCAGCACCATGCTCACCTCGAACACGAAGAAAGCGATCGCATTCTTGCGTTCGACCCAGGGTTGGATCATGAGCAAAACAGCGCCGAACAGCCAGAGAGACTGAACGATCACTGCCGACGGGGTGAGCGTGTCGTGAACAGCGAAACCGAGACTGACGCACAGGTCGGCTGCCGTTTTTGAAAGGGCCTGAGGCGGTTGAACTCCGAAGTATTGAAGGATTTGACCCGCCCAATGTTCGATTGTAATCGGGAAAACCAGCGTCAGTATTGAGCCGGCGATGCCGACGTAAAGCAGCCACATCCCCACGTCCGTGACGATGTAGACATCCCGCTTAGGCTTTGGCTGGCTAGCGCCAGGTTCAGATACAGCGTGCAGCATTTGGAGACCCTTTTTCCAGTTGTTTCGTTTATCACCAGGACGACGTTCACCACAGCAATCTTTTGCTGAGTTGAAAACGAAGGAGAATTCGCAGCTATTTGTTTTTCGAGAGTTGTGTGGTGAAACGAGAGGGTGATAATTTTTGATATCGCAAAGTGGAAAAGGAATCCTATGAAGTTATATTGACAACTGAGCTTTACTGTCTCTGTAGAAGCCTGCCAGCCAAGGAATACGGAGAATGCGCCTAAGATTAGAAAATGCTTTACAACCTAGCATGGTTCGCACTACTTATCAGGCTTGCACAATTCAACAACTAAGGACGCAGGCATTTCCAGTAATTGGAAAAGTGTTTGCGTACTTGTTCAATTCGGTCGTCAACTTCATTCGCGAAGCGATCTCCTGTCACTGGCTGTTTGCCGGTTGCATTGTTAGGCATGATGTACGAGACATGCACTTCAGCAGATCTTTCTTCGCTATCGGCGCTTAACACACGCATGGTCGCCACAACCGATTCTGCAAGAGCGGTGAGATCGTAACCACCTTCAAGAAAGCACACTACTTTGGCACCGGTGGCGTTTGAGAGATCGAGTAAACGTTGAGCAAGCATTGCAAAACCAACAGTCGTTATTCTCTGCTGTCCAAGCGGATCATCAATATGCGCGTCGTAACCAGCGGACAGCAAAATGAGATCGGGTTCGTACTCATGAACAATTGGTGTGACGATTGCATCCCAGGCAGCAAGATAGCCACGATCACCAGTGCCTTCGGGCAACGGAATATTGATGTTAAAGCCTTTGCCTTCGCCATCGCCATCTTCCGTAAACCATCCGGAATTACGGGGATAGAAAGGAAACTGGTGTAGAGACAAAAAACAGACGGCGGGCTCACTATAGAAAATTTCCTGAGTGCCATTACCATGATGAACGTCCCAATCAAGGATCATCACGCGTTTATAACCAAGATGATCAACTGCATAACGTGCTGCTACTGCAATGTTATTGAAAATGCAAAAGCCCATGTGATGCCGTATGCGAGCATGATGTCCGGGCGGGCGAACCGAGACAAACGAGCTCAAAAAATGATCGTTCTTTACAGATTCAATCGCATTCAAACCACCTCCAACAGCCATCTTTGCTATATCGAAACTGGCTGGAGAGAGGAATGTATCTCCGTCTAAACCAATAGTGCGGTTTCTTTCTTTCGCCTGTTGATCCCTTTTTGCAAGTTGTTCAATGTAGGCGGGATCGTGCACAAGGCAGAGCTCATCTTCCTTAACCATACGAGACTTTAATTGCACAACTTCGTTTGCTAAATCACTTTTTTGAAGTGCTTCATCTATGGCGGCTAATCGCTCCGGCGACTCCGGATGATAGCCCGGTGTCTCATGCAGGCGGAAGTCTTCATGTTGCACTATTGATATTGGTCGCATCTAGCAGCACTCAATTGCACTCGACACTGCATCGTACAGGATATCGCCCTAATTTGTTGCGTTGCTAATTCTCTTCTTTGCACTGCCTGGCCAATCTGGCGAAAATTCGATGCCAGGACAAGCGCCGCCACATGATACTTGGCAAAATTTCGAATTATTCCTACAAGGAGAAGTCCCCAATCTTGTAGGTTCAAGCCTTCTCTGGCTCTTGCTTCAATAGTGAACGAAAGCACAAACACGTCTCCAAAAACATCAAAAAACACATTATGAATACTCAAAAAACTGTAGCTACCAGCGCACTGGCCTTCCTCACCTACAAAATTGGCGAGGCATCCATGCTCAATCAGTCTCTCCGCGCTCAACAAGCCGCACTTGAAACGACCGACAATCAAATCGACAGAGGTCTCCTCATCCAAACAGCCCATTTGATGGCACACACAATGCGTCTATTTCTTGAAACTCAGCAACGCTGGTGGGCTGAAAAACAAAGGAATAGCACCATTCTCAACGACTCCATCGCCTGGACGGCGCGCAATCTCGAGTTTGCCGCCACTCTCACTTTGCAAATCGAATTTGATCTTCACGTTGTAAAAATGACACCACAATGCCCAATAGCAGCTGCACGCATGATGGAATTTTTTCAGCGGCGTCAAGCGACTCTCGGTAGGCATCGTGCTACGTGGTTCGAACTGAAACAAACTCTGTCCGTAAATGCATTTCGCGAAATGCAGGGTGAGAGCGATGAACACGGGCAGATCATCCTGACCCTTGAGCGCGTCCAGGGCGGCCTCGATGATGCAGCATCACTGCACCACCGCTGCGAGGAATCCCTCATTCAACTGCTGCGAACCGCACCCGAAGCAGGTAAGAAGAAGCTTCTCGCTGAGGAAATCACTGAAAGAGTGCGGCTCGAACAAGCATTTGGGTATCTCAAATCTGCTGCTTCACATACCGTTCGCGCCGAAATGCACATGCACCACCTCAAGCCTGCTTCCACATAAGCTCAGGGAAATAGCGAGCTGACGGCACCTGCCGATCATAAGTCTCGCTATTTTTCTTTTCGGTATTCTATTATTTTTTATAGTTATTCCTTCAAGTCACTTAATCGCTGGCGTAGCCTAGTTAGAGTTTCAACAATGGCTGTTGGGCATGGCAGTGCCATGCCCCTAAGTTATCGCTGCCATGCCCCTAAGTTATCGCTACCATGTCCCTACGTTTACGTCTTATTACGGAGTGTCTGTAACGGCAATTTCACTACCGTTTCCGTTGCACGATTTGCTATGAATCGGTACCCATCCGTACTTGAATACACTCTTCCAGGAAAACCGTTCGCTCTTTCATGCCTTTCACCATTACTAACTAAACTCGAACCGCTCAAGCGGTCAGAAGTAAGCACCACTGGAATTCCTGGCTTGTGCGTGTGGGTGTGCGTGTCTTGTCTACTAACTTAGTGAGGACTAAATGAGCAAAATACTCTCTGCGAAAATCGCAAACAGCGGTTTCCACTTTTCCCAGCGGGGTGAAGGTCCACTGTCGTTCCAGATGGAATTCCGTCTCCCCGACAACTCCGTGGTCAGCAGCAATCGCTTCGTCGTCGGTCACAATGTCGACAACGGCGAAGCCAATGGCAGCTTCTCCACTCAACCGGCGCGTCTCATCGAAGCCTTGATGTCCATCTACGAGCTGACGCGCTACAACGACCTTCGCGACAAGGACGCGGTTCTCGTGCTGGGCGAAGGTGGCAAGGTCGACGGTCTGTGCAATCCGCATGGATCCGACGCCTGGGTGGACTTCCAACGCATCGCCGCCCTGGCCAATGCGGACGCCCATCAACTGGTCAGCCGGGTTTCTCCGAAAAGCCTCAACAGGTTGAACGGAAATCCCGGTCTGAAAGTGGAGCGCGCCCGGATCACTTCGGCGGATTTCTACTTCACCCCGCTCTTTCTGTTTGAGCTCCAAGCCAAGCTCGAAAATAGCGGCGAGCTGGTGACGACGGGGCCCATCAGCGTCGGCGCGCCGCATCTGCCTGGTCAATTGCGTGTTGCAGGTCCGCGTTCTACGATGGTGGCGCGTCTTCTGCACAATCTCTTGAGTGTTCTTGAACCGCAGGACATCTGGGAGAACTTGTCGTATACCAATCCAGGAATCGCGGTCGAACTGAGCGCAGATGATCCAACCCAGATCATTCGCATCGGCAAGTGGAACTGGTCGCGCTGGTCGCACTGGTGCAACCTGGGCGTTCAGATACATGAAGCAGAACTCGAGCATCATGTTCTGTGCGAGTTCGAAGCAGCTTGAACATAGTGCCTGAGCCGTGTTAGTAGGGGGCAACTCCTCCGGGGTTGCTCTCTACTTACGATGAATCAACGTGACAAACCAAGGAGGTCGACATGTCGCGTGTCTTAGTAGTAATCAACGACAATACCTTTGCCGAGCTGATTGCCTACAATTTGCAGCGCTCGGATTTTCAATTCGACATCATCTGCGGTAAGGACATTCGTTCCACACCGGTCGGCGTGTTTGTCGGGTTGAATCGAGAATTACAGCCGGTCATTATCGATCTATCCAGCTACGAAGTCGCTCTCGTCGACCAGGAGTTGGCAGGTGATCGATCGGGCTGCTGGTTGGTATCAGAGATGGTGTCAAACGGCATTACATGCGTCGCCATAAGCCCTTTCCATCAGGCGACTTTGCGGGCCGCCGGCGCACAGATTGCTTGCGATCCGGGTGTGCTCGTTTCCTTCATAACAGATCAACTTGCCGCCGTTTGCCTGTCCTCACGCAATCACAGGCAAGAGGTTTCAACGGCAGCCTGAAACAATCAATAGGGGATGATATGAGTAGATGGGCTTAGAGAGCACATTGTTCGCGCAGTGTGCTTTCTCCTTCCTATTTTTTCGTTTGTTTTTATTATATCTTATAGTATTATATACAAAAGAAAAACGCCCTTAGCTCATTATCTCAGTTCTCCGACGCGGGAGGATAGGGATACGGATAGTGGGTAAGGGCGTTGCGGATGGATTAATCAGGCGGCCAATTCGGAAAGGAGCCCCACCAGCTCGCTTCCAGAAATGTCGCTTTGGTCACTGAAGATTTCTTGCAGACGCAAAATCAGAGCCAGAACATGACTCTCGATCTTTTCCAGGACGGCAAGCGCTTCCTTTTCGTACTGGTCAAGTCGATTTTGATCTTGCGCTGCTGCTGCGACATCTTCACGGGTAAAGTTGACGTCCGCTACTTCCCAGCAAACATACTTGTCTGAGTAGCCGTGCGGATATCTTTCGTTCATGATCGGCAACTGTTGCGCGGCATGGGTGACAATCACCACATTGGCGCGCTTCAGATCCGGTTCGCTGAGCCGAGTTGGTTTTCGGTATTGGTCGTAATTGATGTTACGCGCCTTTAGTGCAATTGGGACGTACATCGAAACCGGGCCTATGTTGTTTCCTGAAAAGTCCAGGCCCCGGGAAAATGCAGCGGCAGGTAAGCCTTGCAAAACTGCATGGTGGTTGAACAATATTTCCGCAAAGCGCGAGCGGAAATAATTGCCCTTACACAAGAACAGAACTACTAATCTGTCCACAATAGCCTCCAATAGGTTAGTTCCTCACCTTCGGCTGATGGTGAGCACAGTTCGTACTACTAAGCCATAACTAGCGGCGAGCTCCCTTGCAAGTTGCTCGCACTGCACGGCGAATTGCTCCGCATTTTCGATGCCCATTCTAGATAGAAAAGCTATTCGAAAATGCGCTTCCCGGCTCTTGTCCTCCTTTCTTTGTCGATAGAATCGATTCAATTCTCTTTCAACGTTGGTGCGTACTTGCTTGCTGCCCGCTTGACTGAAGACAGTAGTCGAAACATCATGCGTTGAATTCATGGGAGACCATTCGAGGTGGTAACCGCAATAGATTCTTACCTCCAGTGTTGTTGATGTTGTCACTACCGGTAGTACCGGAGTGGTGGATCGTGACGCTGGCGTACACTTCCTTACCAGGTTGCAAATCAGATTCAACATGGTTCCTCCAATACAACCGGTGCGTTAGCCCGGTGAAATTGAGATGGCTGTTTAAGCCAAATGAATGAATGCTGAAACAGGCTGTCGCACTAGGTTGAAAGGTTTGCTGGTTGAAAAGTGAAGCGAAGAATATATCCAGTTTATGTAGCCATCAACCCGAATCGCAAGTTTCGTTGCCGATATGTGTGGCTGCGTTTCGATCTTCCTTAACCGATCCTTTCCTAACTCCTATTTTTTGATACGTCTTGTGCGGCAATCAGCCTGGGCCCATCGCCTTAACCCATGCGCGAAGCACGCTAGTTGTTCAGTGCACTGGCGCGGTTCGCGCAAGCTGATAAACTTTCGACGTTACTGAGATTGAGGTAATTATGCTCGAAGAAATGTTTGGCAATGCCCACCCAATCATAGGTGTTGTTCATCTTCTGGCATTACCAGGTTCAGCGCGCTGGGAAGGCCAAACTGAATCGATCTATCAGCGGGCTGAGCAAGAGGCTGTCGCTCTGGCTACCGGCGGAGCAGATGCGATTATTGTCGAAAACTTTTTTGATGCTCCATTCACGAAAGGGCGGGTGGATGCGGCAACAGTCTCGGCATTTTCAATTGCTGTAAAGCGGGTAATGGCGCTTGTCGACCTGCCCATTGGCATCAATTGCCTGCGAAACGATGGACTCTCTGCACTTGCCATTGCTTCTACAACCGGAGCGCAGTTTATCCGAGTCAACGTCTATACCGGCGCAATGGTGACAGATCAAGGCATTATCGAAGGTATCGCTCACGAACTCATGCTTTACCGAAAGCTTTTGCAAGCTCAGAAAAAAGTGAAAATCTTCGCAGATATTCTTGTCAAACACGCTTCTCCGATCGGCATTCACAACGATGTAAAAGAACACGCCAAGGACGCCATTATTCGTGGTCAGGCCGATGCCATCATAATGAGCGGGCAGGCAACCGGCAGCGCAGCCGATCTTGCCGAAATGAAGGCCGTTCGCGAAGAATTCCCACACTTTCCCATGCTCGTTGGCAGTGGCTGTGATGCCAAAAACATAAAGTCTATGCTCAGCATCGCAGATGGTGCCATAGTGGCAAGCTCCCTCAAAAGAGAGGGTATCTTGCAGAATCCTGTAGATGTAGAGCGAGTGCGAGCTCTCGTGAACGCTGCCAAAAATTGATCAATCTTTTTTGGAGACCGTCTGAGTCTCTTTTTCAAGAGCGGTATCCAATTCCTTAAGCGCTTCACCGAAATCAGCGTCTGCCTGGAAAAGCCAGCATTTGAGCCGATCTACCCAGATAACCATATCCACAATTGCTTTTGAGATATCGGCATTGTCTTGTTTAAGCCTGGCCACAACCCATTCCGGCAATTCAACTTTTACACCGTCGCGATCGACATCTTCTCTTACTACGATCAAGCGGTCCTGAACAAGCCTATTCAAGGCACCAAGGGCTATGCGGCGCGGTATATTCCCGGTACCGAGAATCTGCACAAGAGGCTTTCGACCATCCAAACTGGCGAGTAACACCTGGGAAACGTGATCGAGTTCGCCGCTTCTCTTTAGAGCCGCTTCCACAGGCGCAAATACCGTCTGCGCATTGACGTTCATCTGATCGAGAAACTCCTGTTGATCGGCATAAGCTATGCCGTCTCTCAAAATTGCATCGGTAGATTCGGCAGGGTTTTTTGGATCAATTGACCGTCTTGATGATGTCACCTCGCTTTCAATGAAAGAGAAGGTGCCATTTGTCCAGAGAAAGAGTTCCATGAGGGTTTCACGACCCATGCTCAACTCTTGCTCTGCGTGAATTACAGAACCTTTCTCAAAGCAAATGAGGGCCTGTTGAGCGCCGCGAGAGAGCGCAATCTTTCCCGTTAAGCCGCCATTGCGGATTAATTGAATGAGATTAGGCAAACTAACCTTTTGAAGATCGCCTGTGAGTTGCATGCAATTGGCCTGTTTTGTTGCTGTTCTAGTATAGCCAAATCTTTAGCACAGCCAGGTAGGCTATACTGAAAGGTTCGCGAGCGCCAATGAGCTGCCCGCTTTGGAACATGTGCATAGTTTGGTTTTGGCAAGGAGGAGCGGCTAATCCGATGGAAGTCAAGGAGGGAGTCGTGGTTGATGAAGAGCTACAACCAGGGGAAGAACCAGAAGATGATAATTGGTACACAAGTACCATTTTGAATTCGGAATTGGCTGATTATGCGCCGGTAAGAGGCTGCATGACCATTCGTCCCTACGGTTATGCGCTCTGGGAAAACATTCAGCGCACCCTCGACCAGATGTTCAAAGATACTGGTCACGTTAACGCTTACTTTCCGCTCTTCATCCCTGAGTCGTTTCTAAACAAAGAGAAAGAGCACGTCGAAGGCTTTGCTCCTGAATGCGCATTTGTTACGCATGGTGGCGGCAAGAAGCTCGAAGAGCCGCTTGTTGTGCGACCAACATCCGAAACTATTATCAACTGGTCTTATGCAAAATGGGTTCAATCTTGGCGTGA
>CAJCIF010000522.1 GCA_903970355.1 Actinomycetota bacterium | reverse complement strand
CCTAGGCTGGAGCCCGAATTGTCATATCACTGTCCGTGGTGAAGTGCGTGGTGACATTTCGAATCAGCCTGTCTTTATGAGCAATTCCAACGCGGCAAGCAAGCGCCTAACAACAGCAGGCGCGGAACTTCTAATCAGGTTCTGAGTTTGCCTAACCGTAATTGTGCGGCTCCAAACCGCCTGGAGCCGCGCTCTAATTTGATTATTGATCGGAGGAAAGAATGTCCTTGCATACAAGGGTTGTAATCGTTTGCATCATGTTTCCAGCCGGGCTGATTTTGTGGCGGCTCGGATGATTTGGCAAGAAGCGACCTGGTGCCCGAGTTTTATTCTGGACCATCACGACTGTGTTGGCCTTTTGCAAGTTGTTAGGTGGATGGTAGCCCCACAAAGCGAAATTCTCAAAACCATTTCGCTTCCTGGTAGGTATTATCTAATATAGTAATATATTTAATATAGGGGCTTGGGTAAAAGGTATATGGGCTTTCCTGAAATGCTGTTACTCTGTCAGGAAGAGGGTCTTCTTAGATGAAAATGCTTCCGGAAATAAGAAAGCGGGCGTTATTATCCAAAACGCTGATGCGCCGAAGTTGGCACCGTTTCTTGAGCAGAACCGTTAAGGCCCGCTATTTCATTTCGTTTTTCGGCATGGGTTTATTCTTTGGCGCCCTTTCCGTGGCAATTCTTTCAACCGCATTCCATGCCATGTCGCCCGGACCGTTTGTGCTTGCCGTTATCGCTTTAGGATTAGCTCTGGGTGTTGTCGGCTGCTATGTCCTTTGTTACTGGACAAGCACAGCACTGTTTGGAGACAGAATGTCGCTTCAGCAGTTGGAAGAATCTTTCCTGCGCGCCAAGCAAAGCGAGCAAATTGAGTTATTGCCCAGAATAATCGACGCTCATATGACGGCCAATCATATCGAAACAGCCAGGTTTTTCAGCGATCGATTAATGGAACTATTGGAACCTTCCAACACAAGCAGAGGACTCTTATCAAAGGAACCATGGACGCTTACAACTGACGCCTGGATTAGTACACCCGGATACAATAAAAGACCACTGGATCGGCTCATTATGATGTATCTAGCTAAAGGGCATCTGTCGTTGAGTCCAAACGATCTTTGCTTCAAAAGTGATGAATTTAGCGTAGATGTGCCGCTCGGAGACATAGTGAGCATTAAGCTCGGGCACCACCCGCGGTGGTACACTCTGGTTTCACAAGCTTACATCGTTGTGCGCTTTCAGCGCTTTGACGGCGAGCATGAGATTTATTTGAACCCCTGTCTGCAACTTTTAGATCCTCCGCAGCTGCTCGATAAGCTGGCGAAAAAGTGGTACGACCATATCGAATTTGCCAAACGGAATTTCGAAGTAAGACTGGCAAAACAGTTTGGCCAATCGGCATAGACCTTTTTAATAACTAAGTAAATACAAGCAAGCCCAGTTAGAGCGCACACCTTAGGCATCATATCTGGTGCTGACGCAAGGTTGCGAACAGCCGCATGTATAGCCGGTTAAGGCGAGGTTAAGAAACTTCGTGAAGCAGATAAAATGCAGTTTGTAATAGTCGAGAAGCCCATGGTTCCTGGCTATAAGGTGTATTAACAAACAAAGCTGCGCTAACTGAAAGATTCTTTTTCGTATCAAAAAATCATGTCGGCCAAAACGTGCACTTCTTTCGTAATGAACATCGAATCGGGATCTTCCCAAGAAACAAGCGTTCTTTGCCAGGTTGCCATTAGGTACTGAAACCGAATAAGTTCTACGCATTATTGTTTTTTTTCAACTCATAAGAGTCAGGTTAATCGGTTAATCGTTTTTCTTTTCGCATTTCTCAGGCGCTCCTGTTGACGCCCGTAGAACACCGAAAAGACCTGCTTTGAGAGTTGACCATCAACTAAACACTTAACGAAGGAGGTACACCATGCTAGCGACACTCGCAGCAATATCCGATCTGGCTGGCTTGGATTTCTGCCGTCATGGTCGGACTAAACTAAACGGAAAGCGTGAAAGGGCTGAGAAGAAAAAGCGTGTGCGGGTTAACTTCAAGGGCACCGACTACGCCTCGAAGCTCTGCGAACTCGGACACGCACAAGCGAAAGCCCTGGGAGAGTGGTGGCGTAAGAGTGGGCATCCGAAACCGGATGTGATCGTTGTCTCCCGCTTTACTCGCACCGAGCAAACAGCTGATGATCTGATCGCAGCGGCCGGGTGGGCGGAGTCTGATTACATTCGCATACCACTTGAACTGATTCGAGACCGGGACGTCGGCGAGAAGGATGGCTTTACCCGCTACGGTTGGGCTGAATCTCATCCGGAAGACATTGGGGCTGAGAAGAAAACTGGTCCGCTGATCCATCGGCGAAAGGGAGCAGAGAGCAGATACGATCAGATGTTTCGTCTCCGCTACGCGCTTCTTGAGTTGATGATTAAGTTCAAAGGGAGGCGCGTTCTGTTCGTCACTCACGACAGCGTCTGCATAGGGCTTCACAGCATCTTGCAGAACTTGGATGAGAAGACGTGGAAGAAGCTCAAAAGAGCGGGTGTTCCGAATGGATCGCTTACCAGCTTCACGCGCAACGAACAAGGCGTGCTGGAACTGACAAAGCATCCGACCTCAAAAAGGAAGCTCGTTAACTTCACTCCACGGGTCAAAGGTTTTCCAGTTGGAAAGAAGAAGAAGAAGGAACAGAAGAAAAAGCGTGGGGGCTGAAAATGTTCAGACCCTTTATTCTGCCTAGGTGGCAAGCTGATCGAACTATGACGATTGGCTTGCCACCTACCCCTCTTATTTGAAATCTTTGTTTTTGATTCTATATACTCACATATATAGTAAAAAATCAAATAAGAAAAGGGGGCGGGCATGCCCCCTTAGATTCCATTAGCAAGTCGAGGGCGAGTGCGGTGAACAGCCTTTCCGGACTCATCCCTCATCCTTGTGAAATGCATTCGTTCCATTCCATGACACCACCCGTGATGCTGTAATATCGCCTTGAGCTGTCACTAGCCGAGAGGCGTCTACGTGTAGCCTCACTGCGGGGACCCAACTTGCAATACAGAAGGATCGGGCAATGTGTGGGAAGTTTATCTGTCGCGCCCGCGAGCAATTCTCCAAGAGGTATTCTGAGAGCGCCTTCAATGGGTGGGGGCAGCTCATCTAGCTCCCTAACATCGACAAGTTGTGCTCCCCCTGTTTGCAGGAAAAGAGCATATTCAACTGAGATTGGACCTGATGGTTTTAGAAGAGCAGGCTCTGTACTATGTGACATTTCAGACTCCTTTCCGTTCTTGGGTTAGGGGAGCCGCTATCACTAACGGCTCCTGTTTAAACTCAGGCTAGACACGGAGTCGTGCTCAGTTCGTCGTGTTACCGGCTTGGGCAACCCGTTTCTTGCGTCGCTGGGCGATGAAATAGAGGGTTGAAAACACCAGGAAGGTCGTGTAAAACACTCCGTCTGACGTAGCCGGATATTTGGTAAAATGCATGCCGGGGCCGTTTAGACTAGAGAGCAGAAGGCAAAGAAGTGTAGCGAGTAGCGCTAGCCTTGCGCTAAACGCCCAACTTAACTTACCAAAAGCCTTGAACCCGAAAAGTAAGCCCAAGGCCAGGAAGATAGCTGCTTCCACAGCGGGGTGGTGGGCCTCGTTCAGGCCGAAACAATGGGCGAGGGCTGAAACGCCAATGACGAACAGTCCGCTGGTAAGAGCGTAAATCGCATTCTTGAACATGATTCTCTCCTTGTGGTTAGACATTTGAGGCTCGTTTTGCTCGCGGTCTGTGGTGCAAACGAGATCTTATGTGCACTGCAAAGCGCGACGATGGAATAGCGCCCAGGGCGGAACGAACGAGATAGACATCAGTGCTATCACAGGCGTCGCGACAAGCGCAGTGATGATGCCGTAGAGCACGGCACGTCCGGCATTGGGGTTGTGAAAATTGGTACCGATAGCAGCTGCCACTGCGGCGCAGAAGCCGAGAAAGAACCCCCAGAAGGCGTTGGCGCTACCCAGGCGAGGGAACTTGTACAGGGTCAGCACGGTGCTGGCGAACGCTACCAATCCCAGAATAACTGTGGTCAGAAGTGACATGTCCGGTCTCCTTTGTACGTTTTTGCCGCTGGAATCAATCCGACGGCTACTGGTTTCGGTCCGCTGATCAAGCGGAGGGCAATGAGACTCCAATACAACGATCAGCCAGCATAGCTCTCTACAACATGTTCGCTTCTGGTTGGAGTGCTCCTAGACGATGGTAGAGGCTAGTTGTATTGCGAAAAATTGGCACTGTATATGGTGCAAGGGGAATGCCATCAGCGACATTCCCCTCTTTCAGTGCAGATTCTCGCTGCCGGCTGGTAGTTTGTTTAGTTGAGGTGAACGATGGTAGGGCCGCCACCCGTGGTGTCTTCTGGCTCGGGCTCAAGCTTTTTGTGCTTGTCCCACAGGTGGCCGGCGATGGCGCCCAGCAAGAGGCCGACGTACAGCCAGCCGAGTCCCCAAGTCCAAAACTCACCCAAACCATTGTCCTTGCTGAAGTTGGCGACGAAGCCAGCAATGCCGACGCCAAGCAGCAGTGCCAGTCCGAGAAGGAAAGCCCAAAGGCGGCTGTGGACAATGTTCAGTCCCTCAGCGATGGCCCATGCAGCACCCAGAAAGAAGGCACTCAGCAAGCCGGTTTGCCAGCTCAAAAGATGACTCCCTGGTGCGGCCAGAAGATCGACCGCTTTGGGAAAGAGCCAGTAGCCGCCGGCAAAGCCGAGGGCGGCTGCGACGACGATCCGGATCTTGCTCTTCTTGCTGCCCCTGACTACGTTAACGCCGACAATCAGTGCAGTAGAGGCGAGGTAGCCCCAGGTTAGACGTGGAAGTGCAATCAGTAAAGGTCCGACTGCAAATCCTAGCGCGAAAGCGACAACTACTCCAATCAGAAAACGCACGCGGTAATTCATGTTCGTATGCTCCTATTCAAAAAGTTCTGTCTTTGGGACAGGCACCTTTGCTCATCCGTTTAAATCGACAAGTAGGCCGGAAGTTCGCTCAGAGTGTGAACTGCAATCTCGGGCACCGGTTAGGTGCTTGGTTGAGAATTTGCGAGTTAAACGAAGCTCTGTCTTGTTTGGGCTTTCCTGAAGATTCAAAAGAATGAAGATGCTCCTTAGCGTCCATCGCGAATCAGGGTGATTTCAAGAGCTGCAACCCCACAACTAGACCTGGATGAGCGCAATTTCTAAGTGTCGATGTATGTGAGCTTCGACTGGATCGGCGTATTCCCAGCAAGTAGATACTAAAGTTAGTAGTATTTATCTCCTTTTAGAGAAAAGGTCTCAGCCAGGCTCATGTATGGATAGGCTTTCCAAACACGGGCCTGGCTAAGAAGAATCCGAATCAGATTCAGGCGGTTCCACCCAGTAGGTTTGTTTGTGACCTCTGGCTGTTAGTGTGTCGCAGAGTTTTTGGGCGTCGCCACGACAAAGAAATCCCTCTTTGACGAGAAATTTATTGCCGTGGTCGTCCTGTCGCCAAACTTGCCATTTTGGGTCTGGATCGTTTTCGCTCATCGCTAGACCATCTCCTCTCTAGAGCTGGAAAGGCTCTCTGTGTGGTCTTCCACGATTTCTTCGAGCAGCTCGCGCAAGATATACATAGCTGCGTCAATAGCCGCGGAATTCGATGATTTGATCACCAAATCGCCTGACGGTCGAAAAGAAAATGTAAGAGCAAGATTCGAGCAGCGGGTGACGAAAGTCTCAACCGGAAACTCTGCTGGAATGACGCGACCTTGATAGACATCGTCCTTGATAACAGGAATGCCCGGTTCGTTGAGAAAGATGGTGGCAGTGTGAGTCGGGGTCCTGGATCCGGTGAATCCGGTGATTCCTGTGGATCCGTGGGAGGCAGTCGATCCGAAAGATGTGGTGGATGCAGTGTCGTTCATGTTGATTACTCCTCAATGTTGGTTAAAGGTCCGCCCCGCAGCCCACTTTCTGCCACCTGTGCAGAAAGTTTAGTTGGGAGAAAAGTACTGCGGATTAGTGAGTGATATCGACAAAAGCCAATAAGAAAGTCAAGCGGTAGTAATCCTTAACGCGTCTGAGTTTGCTATGTCAAACCAGAAAAAAGGTAACGCGCTATTTTTACATTTAGTCGGATAATCGAAGAGGCTTGCCTGGCGGGTTCTGGAGCGCTTCTACGCCTAGCAGAAGCGTGCAAATTGCATAGCCAGCCCAAACGGCTCTGCGTGCGCGTTATAATGACATGGTTTCGCTAACTGTACACAGCAGGCGGATTTTGCTTTCCGGTCTCTGCTAGCGATGTTGAATTTTAGTCAGGAGAAATAAGAGATGGTCATTGCTGCGAACCTTGGTTTCCCACGCATCGGTAAGCGCCGAGAGCTAAAAAAGGTTCTTGAGCAGTATTGGCTTAATAAATCGAGTGAGCAAGAGCTTCTTGATGTCGCAAAGAACATTCGCCAGCGCAACTGGCAGTTGCAAAAAGAAGCTGGAATTGACCATATTCCTTCCAATGATTTCTCGCTTTATGATCATGTTCTTGATGCTGCCATCACATTCGGTGCCATCCCTTCTCGTTATAACTTGAAAGGCAAGAAGATTGGCTTGCGCGAATACTTCCTGTTAGCGCGGGGTGGTTCTGTGGAAGGCAGTAACGAGTCATCCGTTCCGGCAATGGAGATGACAAAGTGGTTTGACACTAACTACCATTACATTGTGCCGGAGCTTGAGCCGAATCAAGAATTTCAACTGACGTCACGTAAGCCTGTTGAAGAATTCCTCGAAGCCAAAAAACTTGGTATACATACACGTCCTGTTCTATTGGGTCCTGTATCGTTTCTGCTTCTTTCAAAAATTCGTCCTAGCCAGACCGATCCGCTCAGCTTGCTGCCGAAACTCTTACCTACTTATGTAGAACTGTTAGGAGAATTGAAGAAGGCTGGTGCTGATTGGGTTCAAATTGATGAACCTTGCTTGGTTCTTGATGGCAAGCCAGAATACGAAGCAGCCTTCAAAAAAGCCTATAGCGAAATTGAAAAGGTTGGCCTGAAAGTAGTGCTTACGACTTACTTCAGCCGGTTAGGCAAAAATCTTGATTGGGTTTTGAAGCTACCGGTTACAGGTATTCACTTCGATCTAGTGCACGGCAGTGAACAGTTGGAAGCCGCTTTAAAAGCATTTCCGAAGGACAAATATTTTTCTGCTGGGATTGTTGACGGACACAATGTCTGGATCAACAACATGGAAAAGACAGTGGAAAAACTGGAACAGGTGAAGAAAGCAGTCGGCGAAGAAAAGCTCATCGTAGCTCCATCTTGCTCTCTGTTGCATGTACCCCCGGATCTTGATGATGAGAACAAACTAGATCCGGAAATTAAACAGTGGCTGGCTTTCGCAAAGCAAAAGATAAGCGAAGTCACACTGCTGGCCCGTGCTCTTAAAGAAGGCAAAGATGCCATTCGCACTGAATATTCAGCGAATGTACAAGCCATTAAGAATAGAGCCGGTTCACCACGCGTTAATAACGAAGTTGCTCAAAAGCGGCTCAATAGCGTGACAGATGCCATGCTGCATCGACACAGCAATTATTCCGTGCGCAGCAAATCGCAAAGACAGCATCTTCAACTCCCGGCTCTTCCGACTACAACAATCGGTTCTTTTCCACAGACAAAAGAAGTTCGCCAACTGCGTGCCAACTTGAAATCCGGAAAAATGACGGAAGCACAATACGATCAATCGATCAAAGAAGAGATCAAAAAAGCGATATCGATTCAAGAAGAGATTGGGCTAGATGTGCTTGTGCACGGCGAATTTGAGCGCAATGACATGGTGGAATATTTCGGCG
>CAJCIF010000521.1 GCA_903970355.1 Actinomycetota bacterium | reverse complement strand
CCCAGTATGCCGGCTTTCAACTACCCAAGCATAGATCCTGTTTCGGATCCGGCTAAGCCTGCCCAGATGAATAATTTTCTCCAGAAGGCACCCGGTATCTTGATTGGCAGTCTGTTGACAGAATCTGGACTCATTACTGAACCAACTCTGGAAGCGGCTTTAAAAATCCAAGAATTGGTGCGGGCTGGCAGGTTGGAGCCAACACGTGCAACGGAATTGCTCAAACTTTTCTATTCTATGGGTTCCGCCATCGAAGAATACATCGATCCATCCGATCTCAAAGCGCCGGAAGCACCGAAGAAACCTGCTCCTTCGCCCGCTGAACAGCAACGTCGTGCCGCCGGAAATAATCAACCCAAAGATCTCACTCCTGCCTTTGATCTCCTGTGCAAAGCGGGACTCTTAACACCCAGCGATATACGGACAGCCAGTGCCGTAAGAGCCAAGCATGGTGGGGATATACGCATGATCTTGCAAGCTGCCGGCAAGGCAGATACGAAAACTCTAGATGCCGCCGTGATTTGCGTCGGTTTAGAAAAACAAGATCTCATGAAAGTAGAACAATGCGTCATCTTGCTCAATTACTGTAACCGCTCGCGAGTGGGCTTTGATGAGGCTATTGACGAGTTGGGTTGGCCTAATCCCCGCAAGCAAAAGCGCTAATAAATGGCACCACATATGGTGCAAAACAGCACGGAGTTCAATTTGGCAGCATTTTCAAGCGGCCAGAACCAAATAATCGTGCTGAAATTGGGTATAGTGATTGTTGGCGTAGGGCACCCAATGGCATTTAAGTTTCATGGGTAAAAAAATCCTTTTAGTCGATGGCGACACACAATTTTGCAAGCTTATTGTGCCGGTGCTGGAAGGGCGCGGACACAAGGTTCTTCAGGCAGAATCCGGTGCTCGCGGCGATGAGCTTCTAAAAACAGAATCTCTTGACCTCGTAATTGTTTCGGGTGCTATGCCAGATGGCGATGCTGTCGAGTGGATCAACAGCTTGCGCATATCCGGCAATCATATTCAAGTAGTATTTGTGGGTGTGTCTTTTCAAGAAGTGCAAGCCCATAAAACAAAGCTTGAAAATGAATTGGGGGTTTCTCTCTCCGTTCATAAACCAGTAATTCCGTTTGTGTTTGGCGCTCAAGTTGAGACACAGCTTTCAAGCGATGGTCAGGACAATCAGTCGAAAAAACTCAAAGATTTCGAAACCATGTTTCTGGCGCTTGTAACTAAGTATTCGCGAGTCCTGCCGGATAAATTACGCGATTTATCTTCAGCAATAGAAAAAGCGAGGGCCAATCCGCAAGACCGCGATCTTCTTGCCGAAGTGCGTGGACAGGCACATAAAATCAAAGGAACTGGTGGTTCACTAGGATTTCGTCAGGTTGGCGAGTGCATGGCCTTTATCGAACATGCCGCCACCACCATGCATCAAAAACATGAAGACGAACAAAATCTTCTCTGGTCTGAAGTAGAGCGAAAGCTGATCGATGCAAAATCAGCCGGTGAACAGGAAGCAAAAGATGTAGCGCAAGTCGTTTCCGGCAAAGAAACAGAACCGGAACACGCTCCTTCCATGGCACGCATACTTGTCGTTGACAGTGACAGAGAATTTTTGGATATTGTCGAAGAACTGGGTAAACAGCGGCTCGTTGAAATAGTGCGCGCTTCTAGTTTCAATGAAGCGATGGATCGGGCTTGCCTTTTGCCCCTTGATGCAGCCCTTATAAATGTCGCTCAGGAAGATCCTGATGAGTCCTTCAAATTGGCACGTGAATTGCGGGGTTTGCCAGGCTATGAAACGTTACCGTTGGCATTTATCTCAGGCAATGCCCTCATAAAAGATCGTGTTGAAGCAGCACATGCCGGAGCTTCACTTTACTTGGATAAGCCTCTTGAATCCGATTCTCTCGAAAAGGCTGTCCAACACCTGGTTGCAATTCGCCAGGGCGGCAGACCGCGTGTATTGATTTGCGATGATGACGAATTTTTCGCCAACACGGTTGCGCTCACCCTGCGCAATGAAGGCATGGTAGTGCGCATCCTTCTCGATCCAAACAAGATATTGGATACTATGCAAGATTTTCCACCCGATATGCTCTTGCTCGACGTTATGATGCCCGATGTCACTGGCTTTGAAGTATGCCGCATGCTGCGACAAGTGCCGCGCTGGCAAGATTTGCCAATTATCTTTTTAACAGGGCAAACCGGTGTTGATGCCCGCGTTGAAGCGTTCCGGTCTGGTGGCGATGACTACCTGCCAAAACCGGTTGTAAACGAAGAACTGCTTACGCGCGTCAAAGTAAGACTGGACAGATCTCGTTTGCTCAAAGAACGTTCCGACAAGGACACCATTACAGGTTTGCTATTAAGAAGAGCATTCTCCGAACAATTGTCCGGCATGATCGCAGAAGCGCAACGCACCAAATTGAAATTTACTGTCTGTCTACTGGACGTCGATCTCTTTAAAAAGGTAAATGACAGTTATGGGCACCTGGCCGGTGACAGAGTTCTCGCTGGCCTAGGCAGTCTTCTGGCAAGACGTTTCAGGGTAGATGATTTGCGAGGCCGCTGGGGCGGTGAGGAATTCATCCTGGCTTTCAGGCGTGAAGCAAAAGAAACAATGCATGCAGCCATTAATAGAGTTCTCAACGAATTCAAAGCCATAGAATTTACTGGAGACCACGGTGAAGTTTTCCATGTTAGCTTCTCAGGCGGCATGGCGAGCTTTCCGGAAGATGGCGAATCGGTCTACGAACTTCTTCAAACTGCCGACAGACGTCTATACGACTCCAAGAAAAACGGCCGTTCGCAGATTACCTATACAGAACTTACGCAGACACAAACACCTACTCTAGCGTAGGGGCGACTTTAGCCGCCCACTAAAATCCATGGGCATGGCAGTGCCATGCCCCTACGTTATTTAGTCATCATCGTCAGTGCTGCTACTCTTCGGAGCCTGTTTTTGTTGCTCTTTCAGCTTTTGCTGATAGATTCGATATTTTTTAAGTTCCACTTCTTTGGCTTGATAAATCTGCGCTTGTTGCAATTGTGCTTGGTACTTACCACCTAGTTGAATGGCTTTGGTGTAGTACGTGACGGCTCCATCATAGTTACTGGTGAGCATGCATCCAGTCCCGGCACCAGCCAGATATTCCGGTACAGACGACTCAAGTTTTGCTGCTTTTACATATTGTCCAGCTGCTGCAGGAAGCCGTTGCAATCTCATAAGTACATTGGCATAGTCGAAATGAGCGCGTGCATTGTTCGGCTCCACAGCTAGTAGCTTTTTGTATTCCGAGGCAGCATCAGGGAAATCACCTTTTTCTCTATAGCAATCGACGAGCGCTTCTTCGATCATCATTTTCTTGGCGGCGATTTCTGGATCAACCGGCGCCCCGCCCCCAGCATATGCGGAACTGGCAATTG
>CAJCIF010000520.1 GCA_903970355.1 Actinomycetota bacterium | reverse complement strand
GCAGCTTTGGCTTCAGCAGCAATGCGAGCCTCTTCAGCAGCTTTGGCTTCAGCGGCAATGCGAGCTTCTTCAGCCGCTTTGGTTTCAGCAGCGATGCGAGCTTCTTCAGCCGCATTGTTTTCAGCAGCAATGCGAGCATCTTCAGCAGCTTTGATGCCTTTAAATTGCATTTTGGAGATCGATTCGGCTGCCTTCATCTCAGCTTCCAAAAATCCTTCCGTAGCCTTTGCTTGGGCTTCAATGGAATCGCGCACTTCCTTTTTCTGCGAGACAATCTGCTCGACACTGCCAATTTTTCTTTGAGTTTCGATCGAAGTTAGTTCTTCCGTCTCTTTGGCGAGAGATTCTACCGAAGCTCTTACTTCAGCGGCTTTTGCCGCAGCTTCCAAAGAGGCACGTTCATTGATTTCAGAATTTCTTTCTTCGGCACTGAGCTCGTGATGTAGTGCTGAAGGCTGACTGACGAGATCGGAAAGTGTCTTGCGAGGATGAAGCTCTCCCGGTATATCGCTGTCTTTGTGGAGTTCGATGGAAATGGTGTCGCCAGCATGATCTAAGCTGCGCGGAACTTTTGGTAGCTCTTCAACAGCTTCGAGTGACATTGAAGGATCTACCTTAACAGCTGGTAAAACCAAGGTCGATTCATCGTCGTGAAGAGCATTGGCCTTTTGGACATCTACTTTTTCAAGAACGAGAGTGCTATCCGGATCTTTAACCGACTCCGGAGGAGCAAACGATTCTTCTACGCGTACTGCATTGAGCGTAAGTGTGCTGTCAGGATCGTCTTTTGGACCGGGTGACACGCCTTTCTTAGCAGGCGAAATCTCGTTAGCCATTCGTGCGATCAATGGTTGTCCCGAATCGGGAGGCCGCGATTGAACAGGAGGATTTGCTTTTGGTTGCTCAGCCTTTACAGGAGGTTGTGGCCGTTCAAAAGCGGGCATGACCTTCGTCTTTTTGGCAAGCCCTTTGTCTTGTATGGCTTGGTTAGGAATCGATGGCTCATCCTTTTCGCGATAGATCGGAACGAATCCAGTTGGATGCCTGGGCAGCCCGCCGGGTAAACCATCGGCTGGAGCCTGAGTCGGTGATGATGTTTGAGCTTGGGTCGGTACCGGGATCTCAGATGGTCCTGGTGTAAATTGACGAAATGGTGAGCGATTTACTGGCTTGGCCGTATCTTGGGACTGCGTTGGTGGCTTCATTGCATCAATGCGCGCATTTGAAATTTTCGGAGCAAGCGGTTGCACGCCCTGTTTTGTCGGAACGCGTCTTGGTGGCATCGCGTTGCCTGGTTTTATAAGGGAGCCGGGAGCGATAGGTTGGCTTGTTGGGCCACCACGTCCCATAGGTGAAACACCTGGTGGCAATCCGGCAAAGTTATCTTGAGGAGGTGGGAGATTTTCGACTGCGCCACCACTATTGGCACCATTAAGCGGACTGCTGTGAGAGGGCATGCCACCATTTGTAGGTGGAGCAGGTTTCTCAGGTGTTTGGAAAGCCTTTAATCCATCTCGGTCTACCAGCGTCGCGCCTTCTTTGCTACGTCTGATTGTTTGTTCGCCTAATGGCGCCGAAACTTGTTCTTGAGTTTGCTGCATCACCGGTGGTGCGGCAGTTCCGGGTCCAACTGGAGGTGTGGTAACGGGATTAGCTTGGGCAGCGGGTGCGGTCGCTGGGTTGAACGGTGCAGTTGGAGCAGGAGGTGCGGTCGCTGGGTTGAACGGTGCAGTTGGAGCTGGAGGTCCGCCAAAAGGAACGGTGGGATTGGGTGGTGCGGTTGGGGCAGCATGAGTTAATGGGGGAGCAACTGGAGCGCTTGGAGCAGCCGATGCAGCAACTGGAGCAGACGGGGTGACTGGAAGAGGAAGATTTGCTGGCCCAGTTGGCGTTGCCATTGGAGAAGTGGGATTCTGAGCTAGAGCAGCGAGACTTGCAGCTGCATAAGAAGAATTTGTAGTCGGGGCAGCGGGACTTTCAGCTTGAGCAGTCGGATTTGCAACTGGAGCTGCAGGATTTAGAGAGGGAGCAGCGGGATTTGGAGGAGCGGGATCTTCAGCTTGAGACGTCGGACTTGCATCAGGAGCAACAGAGTCGCTAGCGGCTTTTAAAAGTTGAGACAAGCCGTTCGGTCCGTTAGGTGCCCCATTGAAATTTCCACCGGAACGATTTATAGGTTGCATAGATCCTGGCGGTAGAGCATTTTCAAGTTTGCGACCACCGACGAAGCTGCTCAATTTGCCATAGGCTGGAATATCAACCGAGCTTTTTTCGACTGCTTTAACGGTGGCATCGTAAACGATTGAACTAAGTTGATCCGTAAGCGAGTTTTCCTTCGGTAAATTGGCACCACCAGCTACAGGTTGAGGAGGAGTTGGCGTTGCGGTTGGTGGTTGCGCTGCAGGTCCACTGCTAGTCGGAAGGGAGCTCGGCTGCATATTGTTTGCAGGCGGAGTGACCGGACTGCTGGCTGCGGGTGGATTGAATGGTTTTGCAACTGGTGGTGGCAGTAGTTCTGGTTTACTTCGTAATACCGAGGATGATGGCACTTGCTGGAATCCCCAGCCTGTTTGCTTAAGACCGCCAACGTCTTCATTTACTATTACTGCGCTGTCTCCAGTTAAGCGATCAGCGGACGGCACAGAAAAAAGATCGGCCTGAGTTTCAGAATTTGTTGGTGTGACAGCTGCGCTTGCATACTCGCTGCCTTCTAATGATGCTTCGATTTCCAGCCAAAATTCACGCACGCTGGCTTGGCGTCTGGCTGGATGTTTGGCTAATGCTTTAGCCATCATATCTTCCAGTGCTTGTGGGAATTTTATTTCCGGCCGAATATCAGACAGTTTCTTAGGTGGCTTGCTCACGTGCATGAACATGACACTCATATGGTCGTCAGACTTAAATGGCCTATCTCCGGTAAGCATTTCAAAAGCGACGATGCCAAGTGAATAAATATCACTGCGAGCGTCGAGCTCAAATCCCTGGCATTGCTCTGGACTCATGTACGCCGGGCTGCCAGCCACTGTTTGCGCCACTTTTTCTAGTTTGATTTTTTCCTGGGGCGCATCTGCAATACCGAAATCGAGCAATTTTACATAGTCTTCACCGCTGTCGGTCTCTTCCAGCACCACATTCTCGGGCTTCATGTCTCGGTGAATGATGCCTTGTTTGTGTGCTTCGGTAAGTGCTTCGCAAATCTGTCTGATAATTGGCAAGACGCGGGAGGGATGCAGCATCGCCTTTTCCTTGATAAGGTCGGCGAGCGTTTTGCCCTCGAGATAGTCCATGACGAAGAACGGCTGTCCGTCGTCTGTTACGCCTGTGTCCCAAATAGTAATAATGTGTGGATTGCGGAGGCGGCTGGCGGCGCGCGCTTCTCTTAAAAATCGGTCTAAAGAGCCCGTGTCAGCTCCCAGGTAACTGTGTAAGACCTTTACGGCCACGACCATTTCGCCGCGTTGCATACGCCGCGCTTTATAAACGATACCGCTAGAGCCCTTCCCAACAACAGACTCAACGACATATCGGTCACTCAAAAGTGCACCAATAAGCGGATCTTTGCCAACGGGTTCAAGGGTAGCCTGGTCCTTGGGACAGACTCCCAGCGAATCTTCGAAGTACTGATTGCACCGGAGACACAGCTTCATAGTATTTGGCCGAACAAGTTTCCTTTTCTAGTATGGTCAGCGCACTGACGATCTGAACATCATCCTTAGGTAAGATACCCCGCTGGGAGCAACACTTGTCACCTTATATGGGGACCTTTGTATTTACCAGGTTAAATTCGTGATTCCGCTTCAAATCGAAGCAATAGCTTCCAATCGGGCATACCAGTCCCCCGGAAGTCTCGACACTACCCCCGCAAGCTCGAGCATCGTCAACGTGGCTGATAGCTCCCCACTATTCATTCCCGTTTTTTCTGCTAAATAGTCAAAATGAACCGGCTCTGAAGATATCAAGTCATAAACTTCTCGTTCCCGACCATAAAGCTGGACGATTGTCGGGGTTGTTTCGCCTTCCACCTTCGTTGTCAGCCAGCCCTGGTGAAACATAATATCGCCTACATTGGTCACCAGCTGTGCCTTTAGTGAGGCAATCAGTTTGTTGGTTCCGATAGACATAGGAGCATCAATCCTTCCCGGAATTGCATAAACATTCCTGGCTTGATCGAAAGCCATTTCCGCGGTGATAAGCGAACCTGATGATGCCCCAGCCTCAACCACCAGCGTGCAATCGGCAATGCCGCTGATAATGCGATTACGAGCGGGGAAATGCCAGGTTTGTGGCTTTGTCCCTGGCAAGTATTCTGAGACTAAGGCGCCTAAACCATCTTCCAGAATGGCTCTATAGAGCGGTTTGTTTGAAGATGGGTAACAGATATCAACACCGCAGCCGAGCACGGCAATTGTTTTGCCATCGCCTTCAATTGCGCCCCAGTGAGCCAGCGAATCAACGCCGACAGCCATGCCACTAACGACAAGAGCGCCAGCCTGGGCAAGCTCTTTTGAAATGCTTTTCGCTAAGCGTTGGCCATAATTTGTGGGCCGTCTGGTGCCGACAACGGCAATAGATCGTTCAACTAGTTTTGGACTTAGCTCTCCTTTGACGTAAAGAACAAGGGGAGGGTCGGCGATATTTCTCAGCCGGGCGGGGTAAAGAGGATGGAAAAAATGCAGAGCCAGCGTGTGTGACTTTCTGACCAGTGCAAGCAGATCGAATGGGTTTATTTCGGCGCGCGCCGTTACGAATTTTTCGATAGTTTGGTCATTGAGCAAATGCAAACTTTTTAGATGGGAAGCTGATGCCTTCCAAATTTCGGTCATATTTTCAAAGCGGTCTAGGAGAGCTTTTATCTTTTGGGAGCCGATTCCTGGCCCGGACATGTGCGAGAATGCCAGCCAGTGAGCCAGCTCTTCCTCTGGAATTTCTTGGTCAAAATCTCGTTCGAAAAAACTCATCGCAACTTCTCTTTGTGTCGGTTTAAAATTGTCAGGATTTTTGCTCTCGACAACTTTGGTGAACGAAAGGAAAATGGGGAGAGAGAGCAAATGCTAGCATGAAGAAATCATTGAAACTCAGACAAAGTGCCCTTAGCCAAAGCCGTTGGTGCCTTTTCGCGATCATTGTGGTGGCACCATTACTCTTAGTAAGAGTATTCGCAGCAAGCGAAAACGAAACGCAAGTCAGCAAATTTGAAAACCGTCTTTTCTTTCGAGATTATGATGGCGAGAGTCTATCCGACAGGCTCAGTCGAATCGAAAAGCAGATTTTTGGTGAGACTTTCACCGGGAGCATAGAGGAGCGAGTGAGCCGAATCGCTACGAGTCTTCCACCTGAAAAGCAGAAGCCTGCACCGCCACCCATTGCCCCTGCGCCTGCCCCAACACCTAGTGCTGCCAGTCAACCCCAAACGATGCAAGAGGATGAGGAGACGCAAGCAGAGCGCAAGCGTGCTGCTGTCATGGCAGCACGAGAAGAAGAAGTAGCTAAACTTTTGTCGGAAGGAGTGGAGGCTTACCGGGCCAAAAATACCGCCGTGGCGATCAACCGTTTTCAGCAGGTAGTGCGATTAGATCCCCAAAATGCGCAAGCTTATTACAGTCTGGGCATTGCCATGGAGGCTAATAATTCCTTTGCCGAAGCACTGAAATGCTACGAACATGCAAGCGCTATCGATCCATCCAACAAAGATTACGCGCAAGCACTAAAACTGACCGAAAAGAAAGCTGTCGGTGAGAAGAAAGAAATTGAGAAAGATGCGCAACTAAAACGACTGTCCGACGAAGCCGCTCAAGCCTATCGCAGCCAACAATACATCTCGGCACTGGATTTATACAAACAACTCGATGAAAGAAGGCCGAACAATGCCAACACTAAATTCAATATTGGCACCGTTTATCTGTCGATGAATCACTATGCTTCAGCGATCGATTATTACCGTGAAGCGTGCAAACTCAAACCGGATGAACCCAAGTATGCTGAGGCTCTCCAGAGGTTGGAGGCGAATGTATCCAAGGACGAAAATGACCGCTTAGGCGCTGAAAGAGCCTGGGAAAATAGTCATCCGCAACAAAACAACAATGGCTCTAGACGTTCCAATAACTCGGCGCCTCAGAACAATTCCCCTTCCAATGGCTCTCCCCAAAACAATCCCCCTGCCAATAATCTTTCTTCCAACGATCGTCCGTCACGTGATCCGATTGAATCATTTGGATTTTCGCTCAAGGGAACCAAAGACGGCCTCAAGATTTCAAAGTTGAAAGAACAACAACGTGCAGCGAAAGTGGGTTTGAAAGAAGGAGATCTGATTAAAGCGGTGGACGGCAATATCGTCACAAGCGTCGATCAGATGCGGAAATTGGTGCAGGCCAAACCACCAAATGCAAGATTTCAACTAACCGTGCAACGCAACAACAGGCTAGGTCAAATACTCTTGTAGCACTACCTGTGGTGCTATTTTAGAGCTGCTAATCTTTCTTCAAGTGGTGGCAAAACGGCGGGCTTTCGTTCCGAAACGCCGCGTATGTTGTAAATTGTATCGCGCTCAACTGGTACCTGACCAGCTTCCGCAATCAAAGCCTCCATTCGATCTTTGGCCAGTTGCAGAGGCGTCTTGGCACCAGCGGCATGCGTAATTTTTTCTTCGCCGATTGTGCCATCCATATCATCTGCACCAAAGGAAAGGGCCAGTTGGGCAACTTGTTCGCCAAGTTGTATCCAGTACGCCTTAATATGCGGGAAATTGTCGAGCAATAAGCGAGAAATGGCGATGTCTTTCAAAAGCGTTTGTGGTGACGGCTCAGTCACTTCGCCCAACAAATTTGTTCCATCGTAGTAGCACTTAAGAGGAATGAAGCAAGTGAATCCGCCGGATTTATCTTGTTGTTCTCGAAGCAAAAGGACATGATCGATTTTGTTTTCAGTCGATTCGCCGATACCCGTAAGCATTGTTGCTGTAGTTTTCATACCAAGCTTGTGAGCAATGCCGTGAATACCAAGCCAATTGTGCGCGGGCGTTTTCTTAACGGCCATGCGTTCGCGCACTTCTTCATCGAAAATTTCCGCACCACCACCGGGCATTGAATTCAATCCCGCTTTAGCAAGGCGTTTCAATGTCTCTTCAAAAGAGATACCTTCAAGGTTGGCAAGATATTCGATTTCAACGGCGGTCATCGCCTTTAAATGAATTTGGG
>CAJCIF010000519.1 GCA_903970355.1 Actinomycetota bacterium | reverse complement strand
AGGTGTGGTTGATCGTGGTCAGTTTGCAATCCATAATTCGCTTGGTGGCATCGTCACCGAAACCGTTGTCGCTTGTGCAAAATATCGCTATGCAATCGTCGAAGAGTTTGCCATAAAAATTGCTCATGCCTTGATGATTACAAAAGACGGTACGTTTTCCGAAGTAGACACGATCATGACGCATCCGCAGGTCCTCCGACAATGCAAGACCAACCTGCAAATGAAGTACGGCAACCTCAACCAAACAAGCGGCGAAGGCGATATGGTCGATCATGCCAAAGTGGCTGAACTGCTAGGCAAAGGCGAACTGCCTAAGAACATCGCCACAATGGGCAGCAAGGTGCTAGCTGAAATTCACGGGCTCAAGATCATCGAAGAGAACTTGCAAGACCTGGACTCGAATTTCACAAGCTTTCTCTTTGTAGAACGACCTTCTTAGACCCTCTAATATAGCGGAGCCCCTAAACAAAATCGCCCTGCGGAGCAGCCTAAATGAAGTTGTGCTAAATTCGAATGGATCAGTCCATGGCTGAGCCTCAACCTGTCATTTCCGGACTTGCTCAATTCACAAAAAAGACACCGTCACAATTTAGACTTAAAATGGCGGTATAACTAGCCTGATTTCCTCTTGCTCTAAGAGAACATGAAACACCTAAGCCGGTTTGCATTTCTTGTCTTGTGCTCCTTTAACTATGCTCAACCTGGCTTTGCTCAGGATAGTTTCAGCGAGGGTCGCGCAGCATACAAGGCTGGTAACTATCACAAAGCAGCAACCTGCATGCGAAAAGCGGTCGAGGAAGATGAATCCGACCCAAACAGGCGCTACTATCTAGCCAATTCTCTTGCCAATTCCGGTGAATTGGGAGCTGCAAAACAGCAGTACGAGATGTGCGTAAGGCTATCGCCGGACTCTACCGCTGCTAAACTTTCCAAAGCAGCCCTTTCTACCGTTCCCCGCCCTTACCATCATCGTAGTTTTGATTATTCCGGCCTGGATTTCTCTTATCCAGGAGTTGTTCCTGTCGCTCAGTTGCCGACGCCCGCTGCCCCGAGCCCGGCTGCCGGTTCTCCTGCCAGTTCTCCGGATGGACGCCACGTGCGCCAGATGGTCAACCAAATTCATAATCAGGTCGATGACTATAAGAACACAAGCCAGATAAGAGCTCAAATGAATCAGCCAGGACAATATGGCGGCAGACATTCAAGACATCGAGATATGGCATTCCTTGGATCTCTAGGTGGAAGAAGAGGCTGGAGTGGTGGATCTGGTTGGGCAATTGAATCAGAAAGACAAAACCAGATTGAAGATACAGCCCGCTCGCTAGAAGAAATGATGCTGAATAACAATGGTGCAGTAAGGCTAAATCCGCTCGGCACCAATTTGTACGTGCGCAATTACGCCAGCGGACCGTCATCAATCAAGAGTAGTCCTGCAGAACCAGCGCCAATAATTGAACTGCTTGCCAAACAAGAAAAGCTCGTTGTTGACGGCAAAACTGCCGAGCATCCAGTGAAGTCCAACGGTCCATAACGAAATGGCTTTTTTCCGGCTGGCTCTTATTTCCTGTCTTGCCTTTTGCTGCATCGGACCTGTGCAAGCGGACCACCTCGAATCTGTGCCGCTTGATGTATCTCACCCGGAATCGACACCAGCCCAGGTGCTCAAGCCGGGCGATAGCAGATTGAACGGCAAAGTTGAGAAGAATGACTTTGCATCAATTTCAAAATTTTGCCAGGAGATGGGATTCACGATCAAACAAGAAGGAAAAGATCCTTTGCCCTCCAAAATTACGGGAGTAATCTCCGGAAGTCCGGCTGCTAAGCGTGGACTTACCGTTGGCGATCGCCTTGTTGCCAGAACGACAACTGATGATGGCTCTACTTTAACAGTGGAACATGAAGGTCAGGGCATGCGTTTCACAGTCAAGAATTCGGAGGTTAATCAATTCGAGAAGACTCTTACGGCAGGAGTTCAAAAAGGCACACTTACACAAGCGCCACCACCACCGCCACCAACTAAAATCGATTCGAAAACTTACAAAAATGCCAAAGAAATATTTGAAAATCACGATCTCGTTTTGATTATCGATCGCTCAGGCAGCATGATAGAACATGATTGCCCCGGCAATCTCTCTCGCTGGGACTGGGTCTGCGGCCAGGCATCGGAAGTAGCGCAAGCAGCAGCGGAAGCATCAAGCGACATTACAGCCGTAGTCTTTAGTCATAAACATGAAACCTACCAACATTTAGCTGCAAATCAAATTCCACTCTTGTTTGCCCGAAATAAACCGATGGGTGGTACCAATCTTGCCGACCCATTAGAAGAACAACTGCGAGAATATTTTCAGAAGCGCACTAGACCACTCATCATCGTAATCATCACAGATGGCATGCCCTCTAATCCGGAACGTGTTGCTGAAGTTGTTCGCACGGCCAGCATGCAATTGTCTTATACGGGAGAAGTGACTCTGACATTCCTCCTAATTGGAGAGGATGCTGTTGATGAAAATAGTTTGCTTGCTATGTTAGGCGAACGGAATGGTGGTTCCGTGAAAAATGGTGGCATGGTGGACATCATTCCCTTCCGCACGGCGTCCGACAAGGGCATTAAACAAGCCCTCTTTGAAGAATTGCGTAACATAAGACTGGCAACGAATCGAAAAAAACCAAGTGCAGCAGCAAACTACTCAACCGGTCAATCAACACCTTATGGGTACTCACCGAATTTTTCTAGACCCGGACCTGGCTTGTCTAGTGGCCAGGGTACAAGCAGTTCTCGTTCTTCAATTGAAAACGCACTACTCGACAAGTATCACTAATTCTTCCTACCACTTTCGGGTAGCAACTCTCTTTTAAGAGCTTGCAGTTTTCTTCGATTTTCCACCGAAGACTTTCTTCAAAAAGATAGCGACGGGATCATAGAACTCGTCGACCACTCTTTCTTTAAGAGGGATGATGGCGTTGTCGGTTATGTGAATGTCTTCCGGACAAACTTCGGTGCAGCATTTTGTAATGTTACACATGCCGATGCCGCCTTCATTTTTCAGATAGGCCATGCGGTTAACGTCGTCTTTTGGATGCATGTCTAGTCCGGCAACACGGACAAGAAAACGTGGACCCATAAAGGCGTCGGTGCGATGGTGATCGCGCAACACATGGCAAACATCCTGGCACAGAAAACATTCTATGCACTTCCGGAATTCTTGAACGCGTTCAATATCTTCCTGATAGACCGTCCACTCTCCAGCATCATCTGAATGAAATGGTGCGATCCGCTTATTTTGTTCGTAGTTCCAAGAAACGTTGGTGACTAGATCCTTTATAAGGGGAAATGTTTTGATGGGTTGAACGAGAATCTCTTCGCCTTGCGCAAACCGATCCATTCTCGTTTTGCACATCAAGCTTGGTTTGCCGTTTACTTCCGCACTGCAAGAACCGCATTTTGCTGCCTTGCAATTCCAGCGCACTGCTAAATCCGGATCGTAAGTGGCTTGAATGTAATGCACTGCATCGAGAACCACCATACCGTCTTCAATAGGTACTTTGTACGTTTTGTACTCACCACCTTTTGAATCACCACGAAATATTTTTAGAACGGCATCAGGCATGGGCGGGCTCCTTCTTCTCAAAAAGCTCCTTAAGGTCAGCAGGCATCTCTGGTATCGGCGTTTGTTCAAGGGTCATAACACCACCCTTATCAAATACGGATGTGTTGTATTTGCCGAACTCAGGTTCTGTGTTTGGATAATCTGTTCTGCTATGTGCGCCACGGCTTTCTTTGCGAAGGAGCGCACTGCGAGCGACGGCCTCTGAGGCTATGAACATATTTCGCAAGTCTCGGCACAAATGCCAGCCGGGGTTGAAAGCTTTTGAACCTTTTATACCTACTTTGCTTATTTGGGATTTCAATTCTTCGAGTTTGGCTATGCCAGTTTCGAGATCCTTTTCATCACGGTAAATCCCAACATAAGTAGACATAATGGTGTGGAGCTTTTTCTGCACATCATACGGATTAATTCCATCTGCACGACTGAATGGTTCTTCCATTTCTTTGATCGCCGATTCGATTGCTTCTTTAGGAATGTCCGGTTTGGTATTTATGCCCTTTACGTAATTAGCAGCGCCTGTACCAGCGCGCTTTCCAAAGACGAGAAGATCGGATAGAGAATTCCCGCCTAACCTATTGGAGCCATGCATGCCACCACTCACTTCGCCTGCGGCAAACAATCCCGGCACTCTGCTTTCTTGCGTATCAGCATCAACACGAACGCCGCCCATGGTGTAGTGCATGGTCGGACCAACTTCCATTGGTCCGGCTGTGATGTCTACATCAGCAAGCTCTTTGAATTGATGATACATCGACGGCAACTTTTTCTTAACGCGATCGGCCGGTAAATAGCTGATATCGAGGAACACTCCACCGTGAGGTGAACCATTGCCATTTTTAACTTCATTGTAAATAGCGCGTGCAACGTTGTCCCGTGTTGATAGTTCTGGAGGACGTCTTGCAGTTGTTTGAGCACCGCTGACAGCGGCATTCACCCACTCTTCAGATTCTTTGTCATCAGCCGCATAATCGTTTTTAGTTGCTTCCGGCAAGTACTTATACATGAAGCGCTCGCCTTTGTTGTTTCGGAGAATTCCACCTTCTCCGCGGACACCTTCAGTAACAAGCAATCCTCTTACGCCTGGAGGCCAAACCATTCCAGTTGGGTGAAACTGGATAAATTCCATATCAATGAGATCGGCTCCTGCATCGTATGCTAAGCCATGTCCGTCCGCCGTATATTCCCAGGAGTTAGATGTAATCGGATACGCTTTGCCGATGCCGCCCGTTGCCAAAATAACTGCTTTTGCTTTGAACAGTACGTAACGGCCGTCTTCTCTGAAATAACCAAACGCACCGGAAATGCGATCGCCATCTTTAAATAACTTAGTGATTGCGCATTCCATAAAAATGGCAATGCCCTGGTGAATACCTTTATCTTGCAAGGTGCGGATCATTTCCAGACCGGTTCGATCGCCCACGTGACAAAGGCGTTTGTAGGTATGACCGCCAAAAGCGCGTTGCAAAATTTTGCCGTCTTTGGTGCGGTCAAATACAGCACCCCAATGTTCCAGTTGCTTGACTCGGTCCGGAGCTTCCTGAGCATGCAATTGAGCCATACGCCAATTGTTTAGCATTTTGCCACCAATCATGGTGTCGCGAAAATGTGTCTTCCAACCGTCTTTTGGATCAACATTAGCAAGAGCGGCAGCGATACCGCCTTCTGCCATAACTGTATGCGCTTTGCCAAGAAGAGATTTGCAAACCAGTCCTACCGAAACGCCCATGCCGCTTGCTTCAATTGCAGCACTCAAACCGGCACCACCGGCTCCGATTACCAGGACATCAAATTCATGTACTTCATAGTTTTCCATTTCAGAACAGCCTTAATTCGGGGAAAGCGCCACAGGCAACTTGCCTGATGTAAAAGTCGGTAAAACCAACTGAGAAAAGGCTGAACCAGGCCCACGCCATATGATGTTTATTCAATTTGGTGACGAATTCCCAAATTTTAAATTGAGACTTAGCACCTTCGTCTTTGGAAAAACTATTCAACCTGCCGCCGACAAGATGCCGGCAAGCATGACAGCCGCCTGAATAACCGGAAAGAAGAATGACATTTGTAAGCATGATGAGACTGACAGCGCTTACACCAAAATGACCATCCGGGAAAAAGGCTTGCACGACGTCGTACCAGAGGACCATAAGAACTAAGGTCGCCAAATAAAAGAAGTAGCGATGGACATTCTGAAAAATGAGGGGAAAGCCACTTTCGCCACAGTATTTGTCGCCGCCCCAGTGCGACACCGTGCAGGCGGGAGGATCCTGGAAGTAAGCGCGGTAGTAGGCTTTACGGTAGTAATAACAAGTAGCGCGAAAGCCGCCTGGTATCCAGAGAATGAGGAAGGCAGGTGATAAACCAAATATAGAGATCGGGAGTTTTGGTGAATAAAACGGCGAAAGATAAGCCCCTATTTCGTAATATTGGTTTTCCCAGGCGCGAAATGTACCGTAGATAATGAAAATACCGAAGCCTATTGCCACTAGGGTAGGTTCGAGCCACCAGAGATCTTTTCGGTCGGTAGCCCCCTGGTGGGCGGGCTGATTAGCAACTTGAGTTTGGTTCATGCTTGTTTCCGCTTATGTTCTAAACAGCGCTTGGAAATAGGACCGCGGTGTGCGGCCAAAACACTTTATTGAATTCAGATAGCAAATCCAAGTATCTCCGCGCTTTCGACGATTCCTCGACTCGATTTAGAGGCGCAGGCAATCATCTCGAGGAGAAATTATATCAACTTGAAGAGCGCTTACTACACAGACGGGGCACTTGCTCTTAAAGACAC
>CAJCIF010000518.1 GCA_903970355.1 Actinomycetota bacterium | reverse complement strand
ACGGAAAGAGCGAGCACTTTTGAATAACGCGGTTGATGTGATCTGCTCAATTGATACCACTGGAAAATTTAACGCCATGAGTCCCGCTTCGGAACAAGTATTTGGATTTTCGGAATATGAATTGCTTGGAAAGAACCTTACCAAAATTGTGCACAAAGACGACATCGATCACACTCAACAAGCACTGGAACGCATTATGTCCGGCTCTAAAGAACCTCCTTTTGAAGCTAGAGTTGTGCGCAAAGATCGCAAAATCATCGATGTTGTATTCGGCGCGCACTGGAACCCCACTGAGAATTCAATTTTTTGCGTAGCGCACAACATAACGGAAAGAAAAGATGCAGAGCGCATGCGGCAAGAAGTTGTGCAAATGGTAAGTCACGATCTCAGAACACCACTTGCCACCATTCAAACATTTCACGAAATGCTCGAAACTGGCATGTTTGGCGATCTTTCCACAAGAGGGCAACAGCTTCTGAAGAAAGCCGACATCAATACATCTCGTATGCTCGGTTTGATAAATGATCTACTGGATATCGAAAAAATAAAAGCAGGCGGCTTCGAAATTTTCCCTGAATCTATTCCCGTGCAAGGCACCCTTGACACTGCTGTTAAGTCAATTTCTGACTGGGCAATGGAGAAAGGTGTACTTCTCACAACGATTCCAACCAACCTGGAATTTTATGCGGACGATAAAAGAATTGTGCAAGTGTTGGTCAACCTTCTCTCCAACGCCGTCAAATTTTCACCTCATGGTGGCACTGTCGTTGTATCTGCCGAAGAAAGCGGCTCGCGCATTTTGATCAAAGTTATTGATGAAGGGCGCGGGGTACCGGAAGAATTACGCGAAAGAATTTTCGAGCGCTTTCAACAAGTGCAGGCTTCAGATGCCAAAGAAAAAGGCGGCAGTGGCCTCGGTCTTGCCATATGCAAGGCCATCGTAGAACTTCATGGTGGCAAAATTGGTGTCGAACCAAATGGCACACAAGGCAGCGTTTTCTATTTCACTGTGGGCCGAAACAGCATCGAAAAATCGCAAGGCAACCCGGTTATCACTTTACCCGCTGAAGGCGATACAACCGTCACCACGTGAGATCGCCTCTGATGAGCTCACCATTGGTAGCGTTGTTTGTGTAGTGATGTTTCCATTTAGTTTGCACTCGAAAAAAAATTACGATCCAATGCGTTTCTGGGCTCCCCTTTTCAAACTCTGAATATTTTCAAATAGTCGTATTCACTACGCACTATAGCTTTGACGTCTTTCAGATTCAGTGTCAGAGTTTCAATGAATCTGGCGTCAAAATGTCATGAAACTGTTGATTGCGCCATGTAGTGCAGTTAAGAGCACTTTACCTGAGAATTCGGTCTGTTATAATGCAAACGTTGGCTACGAAGCTAGTAGCCTCCTTTTGCCGAAGAGGTATTCGGCGAAAATCAACGCTATACGAGACTAAATGAAGAAATTATTTGTGGGCAATCTGTCCTTTAACTTGAGTGAAACCGACCTGGAAAATCTTTTTGCTCAATCCGGAAAGGTTGTATCTGTGGCAATTCCAACCGATCGCGACACTGGTCGCAAACGCGGATTTGCATTTGTTGAGATGGATACGGAAGCTGACGCAGAAGCTGCCATTCAAAACCTCAATGGCCGTGACGTCGACGGGCGCCAGCTCGCAGTCAGCATATCTAAGCCGAAAGTAAGAAATTACTAGAGCCCAGAAGCCGAATTAAATTTGTGTAAGTCCAGCCTGTTGACGCTTGTCCCCATTGTGGGACACGAGGGCACTGGCGGACCTGATTTGATTCGGCTATTGCGTGCCCAATCGTAAGGCGTCAATGCCATTATTGTTGGCTTGTACGTCTTTGTACGTGATCGTATGGAATTTCATTTCTGTATCTTCGCGGGCTTTTGAGCTGGCTACGCTTGCAGCTTCTGTGGTCTTTCCACTGAAGAGGTCTACCACCGGTGGGAAACCATTTACTGCCAGGCTCTCAGCTCGCGAAGTGAGAGCTTTGATTTCATCCTGCGACAAACCGTCATGCAGCAATTGCGTTCTTGTCGATTCGGCATGAAGAAGTTCTACGACTCGATCTGCCCGCCTTTGCAGATCAACCGATATTTCATTGAGATGCTTTCCAGCAAATAGCTGGTAGAAATCTAACTGTCCTGGATAACCGGCTCTGTCACTGAAACTAGCTTCAGCAGCAGTTGTCATGTTCTCTTTGGCATCAATCATTGTCGAGCTGACACTGCCATCTGCCAGAACTTTTCTGGCTGAGTTGGACAATTCAGTAATGTCATGGTTGCCATACAATATCGGTTCGTAAAGCATTTCGCCCGCTTCTCTAAAGAGCGTGGGATTTTGCTGCGCGGCGTTAAGAAACTCCGGACCAAAGTTTTCATCGAATGGTTTTTTGGAAAATTTGGCGGCTTCACTGCGAAGATAAGAGCCCCAGCTTTCTCCTGCATCTGTCGCCACGAATACCGACCTGGTTGATCCATCGGGGTATGTGAGTTCGCGCACAATGCTAATGGGCTCTCCGGAACCAAGTTCAAGAGTGTTCGTCACGTTGCTGTAAATCTGTGCTTGCCTGGCTTTCAAGAGATTGGGCTTCGAAGTCGGATCAAATGGTCTTATCACCACATCAACTTCTGTGCCGTCGGGACCTCGTAATTTACCTCGTCGAACGGCCTTCAATAATCCAATGTCTTCCGAATTAGTTTCTTCGACCAGCTCTCCTACTTTCACAGCATTGGTTCGACTATCCGATATCAGTTTGCCATCCGTCGTGTGAGTTGTCCAAATGCCGCCTTCGCCCTTGACCGAGTAGGAGCCATCTTCGTTAACTTTAATATCGCCTGTATAAGTTTCAAATGGCATACCTGCGGTATCGTATACAGTGGCACAGGTGGGCTGGCCATTTTCATAGGTGAAAGACACTTGCCGGCCATCTGATTGCCAGGTTCGGACAATTTCTTGATTTGCATTTCGTTCATAACTGTTGCCGGGAATCGGAAATTCAACAAGCTGGCTTCCATCCGCGCGCACAGTGACATTCTTAAGCCTGCCAAAATGTTTTACCGATTGGTCTGCGTATCGTTCGTCTCGCGTTAAATCAAAGTGCTCCGAAACTCCGACCAGGTCTTTTCCAGATTTGCCAGTCGGATCGTAACTAGTATTTATTGTTCCGTCAGCATCAATACTCAAGTCCATGCCACTTTTAACGGAAGTAGAAAAACCATCTGCCGTTTTTTCCTTTACTTCCCACAATCGCTCTCCGAGCCGCTTAAAGTAAGTGCCATCATCATAAGCCAATTGACTAACCCGGGGTGGACTCGTCGAAGCATCCCAGGAAACTTTCGCTTCTCCTCGGACGTTATCGAATACCAAGACTTTCCCACTCGAATCATGAGTGATGGTAAATCCCTCTGAAACTTCTGTGGTTGTAGTGCCGTCCAAACGCATTTTTCTATTTAACGTTGGACTGCCAGGTGGAAAGTTTTCTTCGGCCTGCCCTAGAGCTATTGATACCGACCGATCACCGGGTGTCTCTGTAATTGCACCTGTCTTTAAATCGCGACGTTGCCATACACCCGGGCGAACTAGCTTTTCGATATAGTCTGGAGTATCTATACCGGTGAGGACGTCCTCCCCATCAACATTTGCCCAGGTATAGGTTTTAGTTCTGCCGCCAACATCAACTGAAGAAAGCACCTTTTCGCCTTCGATGATGAATGTTGCTCCGCTTTGCCGCACTGTTCTTTTGATAGTGCCATCGGCGCGATAAACATCCTGCGAAATGAGAGACTTGTCCTGCGTGGATTTCACAGTGACCGTGCCTTTGTTTTCATCGACTTCAATAGTTGCGCTTTCCGGTCTAAATTTATCCTCACCTCTAGCCATTTCCCAACCTTGTTCAGTTGCTCGAATCTGTGTTCGACCACCTGGTCCATCTATCGAAATTGAGGCAATTCGTCTGCCACCATTGCCGTCATCTTCATGATGGTAGGTAATGCTTCCCTCGCTAGATTTGGCAACGGTGACCAAACCATCATGTGTTACCTGCACGGGAACCTCTGGTGGCGCTGGTGGTGCCTCTGGCCTTGCCGCCGTCTCCAATATCGGAGCTGGCGCTTCAGGTTTTGCAACATTTGCGATCTCCGATATTACAGGCGGTGCAACAGATTGTGCGCCATTTGTAATCTCAGCCATTCGCGGTGGTCCCACATCCTCAACGTGCGGTTGAGGATGTGGTTTCGGCATCATAATCGAGCCTTCTCTTCCGGCGCTCTGTTCCATCTCAAAGCCTAATCTGCCGGCTGCCAATTGCACACCTAATTCTGCGCCGCCTGCAAATAAAACTTTTCCCCAGTCGGTTTGTTTACCATGTTGTTGCTCACTTACGATTTCGCCGCCCGCCCCAGAAATAAGGCCAATCGTGCCGGCCGCAAATAAGTTGGCGGCAAGTGGGCTGCGCGAAAGAGCTCCCTTATTTGATTTGTTTAATCCATATGAAAGAGCAGCAGCAGCAGTATAGGTACCGATATCTAAAGCCCAGGCCTCTCGCACCTGAGAGTTCAAAAAATTGAATTGCCCGGCGTAATTAGTAAGCCCGGTTCCGACACTCTCAGAAGTAATCGCTCCTGTTGCCTGATCGCGATAGTTTTGGAGGTTGATACCATCGAGTGCTCTATTGAGTGCACCAAGAGTAGCGCCTTTGCTCGGTG
>CAJCIF010000517.1 GCA_903970355.1 Actinomycetota bacterium | reverse complement strand
TTCTAACTTTCTTCGAAATTGCCGAAATAGCGAGCTGATTGTGATCATTGATACCATTTGCGCGGCTACTCAGGCAATTGGGCTGACTTAAACGAATGCGCTCTGCTTGGGCAAGACCTCTATGAACGTTGCAACAGACTGACTTTCAAAATAGATGAAATATACGCAAATCCTAATATCCTCCCCAGAAAGCGCGTCATGTATATTCGCGGGGACGCTTACTTGATTTTTATGGAACTTGCTCAACTCGAGCGGAAAGTTCTAAAGGTAGCGAATGATGTAAGAGCTCTTGCACCAAAAGAGCGCGAAAGCCTCACGAGACGAATTGAGATCTTAATGTCCGTATTAGTATCACTCGGAATTTTGTTCTCTTTCGTTCTCGTCCGTTTCTTCACACGTGAGTTTGTAGATCGGCTTAAGTCAATAGAAAACAAATTCGATCTCATGGCTCTTGAAAAACCATTACCACCACAGCTTGCCGGCAATGATGAATTTTCAGCACTGGACTCGGTTCTTCATGAATCTGCCGAGATTCTTGCGGACACCCGCAGAAAAGAATTAGCAGTGGTCGACAATGTTGCAGATGTAGTCGCTTCTATCGATAAACGAATGCGATTCGTTGCTCTCAATCAAGCTACGCACAAGCTTTGGAATTATTCGCCGGAAGAACTATTGGGACAGCCAATCTCATTCCTGGTAGACCGTCGAACGCTTGATGAAACACGAAGCAGTTTGGAAAAACTTATGAAGTCAGGCGAGTCAGCAGAAATAGAAAACACTGTCAAAAGCAAGACAGGAGATGCAAAAGACACCCTCTGGTCTGTTCGTTGGTCGACGGAAAATCAAGCATTTTACTGCGTAGCACACGATATAACGCAGCAGCGCAGCTTGGACCGCATGAAACAACGGTTTGTCGCTGTTGCAGGACACGATATCAGAACGCCACTCACCTCTATTTCCAGTAGCTTGTCGTTGCTTCATTCCGGAGCACGTGGTGCTCTTCAGAAAAATACTGAGGATATTCTTGCGGAAGCGGAAGGCAATGTGAACAGACTAATGGATCTTATCCGTGAGCTATTGGATCTTGAAAAGCTCGAATCAGGCAGTATTACCTTGAAATTCTCAGGTGTCAGCGCGCTGGACGTCTGCTCTGCTGCCGCCGATTCACTTGAAGCATTGGCGGCAAAATCTAAAGTTACAGTCAAGAAGCCATCGGGAGATGCACTAATCCGTGGTGATGAAGAGCGCCTTATTCAAGCAATGACCCATCTGCTTTCCAAAGCCATAATTACTTCCAGAGAAAATTCCTCTGTAGAAATGTCTATCAAATCTCTCGGACAGATGGTTGAAATCAAAATTCGAAAGCAGGGATCTGCCGTGTCTGAATCTGCCGACGGTGCAAGCTTAAGTATGGCATTCGTAAATGCAATTGCAGAAGCACATGGTGGCACCATTGGCGAAACCAGTGAAATGAATGATGGCAGTGCATTCTGGATGAGTATCCCTGTTTTCGAAGACAAGGATAAAAGCGCATGATTGCCAGACATCTAAATTTGCAAACGAGAGGAATCATCCTTGTAGCGCTACCTCTGGTCTGCCAGCTTATCCTTATGGCCTCGCTTACTTTCCTCCTGAGATCGGAAAATGATGAATCCGTAAAGGAAGAACGAACCAAAAACATAATTGGCCTGTCTCAGGATCTTACCGCCATGTGCGGAAATGCGCTCTCCGACATCATAAAACCTACTCGTCCCCATGAATTTCCGCAAGGCGAAGCGCTCCAACAATCGCTCGACAAATTTATCGGGGAAGCGCGAGAAGTGCAGGAACTAGCTTCGCAAGAGAACGATTCTCAGGTAAAGAAATCTGCAGACAAGTTGGTTGATTACTCGACGGAATTCTGCGAGGTGATTAAACAAGGAGTAGAAGCTCGTCTTCAGGATGTGCCCAACCCCGGTCGCGTTCTCATTCAGTACAAAGGCGCTCTTATAGGGCAAAAGTACATGGTGGAGGCCGAAAAAATTGCTGATATAGAAATGCGAAAAGTGAACGCTAGCCCATTTGGAAAAGAAGAATGGCGCAATTCTATGAAAGCGGTTCTTCTTTTCGCTCTCATTTTTAGTTGTGCATTAGCTCTTGGTTTGGCGAAACTTTACGGGGCGAATATTAGCGTTCCCATGTCTCGTCTTGCGGAAAATGCCCGGCGTCTGTCAAATCGTCAGCCGCTCTTGCCGGAGTTGGATGGAGATGATGAGTTTGCAAATTTGGACAGACATTTTCACGAAGTAGACCAATCTGTCGGACAAGCTCTTGCCAGCCAAGTTGCCCTGGTGAACAATGCAGCGGATGTTATCTGTTCTCTCAATCGCGAAGGTAGAATCGAAAAGATCAATCCGTTTTCGGAAAACCTTCTTGGATATAAAGAAGAGGAGCTTGTTGGTAAGTCCATTTCCGAAATTGCAAAGGGTGAAATCCACTTTAATTTGGATGGGGCCACTCAAAACTTTGAGACTCAGCTCATTGCCAAGAATGGACACTGCGTTGATGTTCGTTGTTCCGCATATTGGTCCGAACGAGATCAGAAAGTTTTCTGTGTCATTCACGATGTTACCCAGCAGAAAAACCTTGACAGACTCAAAGAACAATTTATAAGCATGATCAGCAGCGACTTACGCAGTCCTCTTACAGCCATTCTGGATCAAATAAAACTTTTGACCGAGACTGCTCATGATGATATTTCAGAAGCCGCCTTGCAGGAACTATCGAGTGCCGAGCAAAACTGTAATCGCCTCATTTTCTTGGTGGACGATTTACTGGATTTCGAAAAAATCCAGGGTGGCAAGCTCAATTTGAAATTCACTGAATGCCGTGTAAAAAACTTGATAGCCGAATCAGCTCAAATGGTAGATGGGTTCGCAAAGCGTCACGGAATTACAATTGAAGTTGGAGAAGAGGATGCATTTATTCAATGTGACGCAGCAAAAATAAGGCAGGTAATCATCAACTTGCTCTCCAACGGAATTAAGTTTTCTCCGGATAACAGCAAGCTGGCAGTATGTTGCAAGCAAGACAAAGATGCGGTGGAGATCGAAGTTACCGATGAAGGCGCCGGCATACCGGAAGAAGATCGAGAAAGGATATTTGCCGCCTTCGATCAATCATCTTTTACTGAGTCATCAAAACTGGCAGGCAGTGGTCTGGGACTCTCGATTTGCCGGATGATTGTGCAAGCCCACCACGGTACCATCGGGATTAAGAATGGAACGGAAAAAGGTACTACCTTCTGGTTTCGCCTTCCATTCGATCAGAAGCAAAAGAAAAGTTGATTTGGTAATAACTTGGTAATGTTTTGTCCCTAGTATGACAAGAAGGAAGCCCTAGCTTACTGGCGTTACTATCTGTCGGGCGAAATTTACTAAAGCCTCAAAATTCACGAACAACGTAAATTGATCGCCTGATGGTCTGGGAGGTATTAGACCATGGGAATTACAGCAGAAATCAGGGAAAATGGTGCCTGGTCGTATTCCGCAAATTATAGGCTCGTTAAAGTTGAAGCGGAAGAATGCGGAAAATCATCAGACTTCGTGCAAATTCTAGAACTTATCGATGGTGATCCCTTCAGAATATTCGGATCACACGACATCATTCGCGCCTACCGCAGACTAAAGAAGTTTGCAGACAGCAATATTGGTGAGTTGTATAAAGAATCAAGAAAGCTTGAGAAGCTGATCACCGATGATGGTGCACTAACCTCCTATGGTGATAAAGGGCTTGCAAAATTAAATCGCGATTTCGCACTATTGTCATTGGTTCTTTCAGCATCATGGGGCCCGCGAGGAAACAGGGCCACAACGGAAGCGGTAAAGGCTATTGCAACTTCAATGACTCTCGATCCCAACAACATGGATGACGCCAACAAGCTTATGGCCCTGGCGGAAGCACAAAACCCAATATCAAAGCGCTTACTTCGTCACCATCTCCAAGCTATGGGAGTCGAATAATGCCATCATTTTCCAAGCAAAACACAATAGAGCGATCTCTTAGACTAATAGAACAGGCTGAGCGCATTCGAAACAGAGCACTTTCAGCCGATGGCAATGATTTTGCAGAATACAAAAAGTGCGTGCGGTCTTGCAATTACGTGTTCGTACCAATCGCCGACCTGCCAGGCCCAGATGACTGGGATGAATGCTTAGCACTGCAACAGCAGAAGTGGAACGGCACAATGAAACCGATCGGTCCAGGTGTTCCAACATTGCTAGCCGATTGGGACAATTTGCCGCCGACTGCGATTCAACAGCCGTCTCAGTCATCCTAGAGAAAGGTCATTTCAATTGGTACTGCGGAGAGGATCAAGATGCATGAGAGAAATTAATCGAGTCGATGCGCAAGCAGAGGCTACCCACCATCGGTCCGAAGAACAACCAGATTGGCTGAATCATTTAGACGCTGTTCAAGTCGCCGGTTGCATGCCGCCCGGATGGCATACTATGACCTCGTCTGAGCAAGAGGCTTGGACAGCAAAACATGAAGAAGCAGTGCCCCCCGGATGGCATCAGATGAGCATGTCCGAGCAAGAGGCGTGGACAGCAAAACTTCGATGCGCTGCATCCTTCTTTGGGGAAATTACAAGGGACAAGCTTTTACGCCGTGCTATCATCGACAGCTCAGACTGCTTGTTTCAATAGTATCGGTTGTAAGGTGGCAAAGATTCTGCTGGTCGAAGATGATCCAACGCTAGCCAAACAAGTAAAGGATTGGCTTGAACTGGAGCATCATCAAGTAGAAGTTTCTGGGCGCGGTCTCGATGCCATAGAGCGTCTCAAGTTCTTTCAATTCGATCTGGTTCTTCTTGATTGGAACCTACCAGAGCGCAATGGCATTGAAATTCTCACTGAATTTCGCAATGCAGGCGGCACAACTCCGGTAATAATGCTAACAACCAGGGACAGTATCACAGACAAAGAATCAGGATTAGGAATTGGTGCAGATGACTATCTCACCAAGCCATTTCACCTGAGGGAACTTGCCGCCAGGGTCGCAGCAATAGTTCGCCGGCAAAGCCGCGTCTATGGTGGCGTACTCAAAATTAGAGATATAGAACTTGATGCCACTACACGGCTTGTCACCAGGAATGGTGCAGAGATAAAACTTCAGCCGCAGGAGTTCGCGGTATTCGAATTTTTTTTGCGCAATCCCAAAGAGATTTACAGCCTCGATACATTATTAGGTCGCCTCTGGCCTTCCGATTCCGATGCCTCACCAGAAACAGTACGAGTTTGCATTACACGACTGCGCAGTAAGTTGGAAAGCACCGACTATCCATCGGTAATTAAAACAGTCCACCGCGTTGGTTATCAACTCGATCCTGGAACTTAGTGGTCGATAGTCCGAAGAATTTTAAGTACTTCTCAGAAATTTAGGATATGCGATCATATTTGTAGAGCAGTCGAAGAGCAGTTAGCCGAGTTTAAAAAGGGGCCATGAATATGAAAGTGCACCGTCTAGCTTGCATCGCCTTTTACATATTTGCCACTACTGCATGCGCACAACAAGAGAAACAAGTTTATGTTCCTCCGCAACCGCAGCCTAAAGCCGGCAAAAATGAAGTTGTAGTCAACCTGTCACCAACCAAAATTGAGCGCCCTGGAACCATTAACATAACGTTCGATGCCAACGGTCATCCGAGTTTTATAGAGCCCAAGCCCGTAAAAATGGTTAAAGGAGAATTGAATACGGACGGTGAAGATGTGATCTTCTACTTGCCGGCATACGGTCCTTACTCCGTCAACTCAAAGAAGAGCCATTCGTTTGAGAATACAAGCACCGCTATAAGTGTAGATTCAAACAACAATTCCGAATTGGAAAGGACTGAGCTCTGGTTCTCTTCGATGCCTATTCGGTTCGGTGACAAGATGTTTGAGGTAAAGAAAATTGATCCAGGTTCTACTTGGGTTCTACTGTCCAAATCTTCCGCACCACTAAGTGGTTTGGTAGTGGGCAAACCTTGCCCACCATTCACATTCACCATGGCGGACGGAAAACAAATCAAGCTCGAGGACTATAAGGGCAAATCTCTTTTACTCGATGTCTGGAGCATGACGTGACACAGCTGCATCGAAGAAATGCCCCTCGTGAAGGGGATACAGCAAAGGATCGGTGCGGAAAAGTTGGAAGTGCTTATGCTAAGTGTGGATCTCGAATACGGTATGCCTAAAGAAGAAGTATTGCAGGGAAATTCAAAGGTGCTCAACAAAAGAGGCGTTGCATGGACCAACATTCTTTTGCCGAACGGCTTTCGCGATACTCAAGAGCGTTTCAATTTAGACGGTTATGGTCTAGCTTTAATCGGGCCTGACGGCATTGTCCGTGGTATCGATCTAAGAGGAGATGATCTAGAAGCTGCTGTTAGAAGTACGGGTTTAACTAACTCCGCAAAAGACTAGATTATATGAGAGCAAGCTTGATTCAAACAAGCAGATGAATGATTCGACTCCGGTTATAGAGCGAACTTGTATTGATCATTTACGAATTTTAAGGCTTTAAGGGATTACCGCTGCGGAACTAAGTCTCCATAGCTGAAGTCGTCTTATTATTAGCGTAAGATGTATCTTTTAAATTGCCTGCAGCCAAAATTTTCGGGCTTCGGTAGCAGGGCACGCAAGCAAGTGAGCAGATGAACTACACCGCATTTAAACCCGGCAGCTCCAACACAGAGTTCGTACCCGACCATACTCAGGTTCCAAAAATGTCCGTGCTGAGTATGATCGCCTGCTCCATTTTTATTGTATTTGTGCTCTACGGCGATGGGCTAGGCATCCTGTCTGAGTTTCCTATTCTAACGAACAATGCAGTCATGAAATATGTCGAGACAGATAAAGATAGCAGCGTAATTGTTGGTGACCTCAAATTAAGCCTGCCGAAATTGCTATTCACATTTTTCAATGCCGGTGGCGTCTTTAACAAAATTCCAGATAACAATATCGAATACGCCCTTTACGGCAGGCATGTGAATGCAGACCCTACCAAGCCGTGGGAAGATCTGAGTTTTATCAAAAATTGCTTCCCGTACGATTGTCGGGGTGAAATTAATACCAGGTTGGATTTCTCCTGGCAAAACATTCTTGGCCAGACGTCTTATTCGACTGCCATGAATGATCTACTCGCCAAAATCAAGGACAAATATAATCGCGAGCACCCTCAAAATCCCGTGGACAAGATTGCAATTTACATTGTGTGGTGGCCGCGCAGCGAATATGGCTTTTACAAGCTGAAACAGCCAGAAACCACACACTTTCAGCTTCTGGGGGAGGAGTAAATCGGGTGAAGCATTTTCACAACTTCTTCGATCATTTAGTCAAATGTTGGATAACCTTCTGGTTTAGCGAGATGTCTGCGTATCCGATGGCGTTGTTTCGTTTGCTTTTCGGATGTTACCTCTTGGTTTATTTCCTCGGCGGACTGAATCACATTTCGCTATTCTATTCCAACATAGGTGTTTATTGCCCTATGCTCATTCCTGATGTAGCGCCAAGTCCGGCTGCAGCTGTGATTTTGTATTCCATCACGGTTGTGCTTATCATGGCACTGATAGCCGGTTATCGAGTTCGTATCGTTGGACCACTCGTTCTCATTTTCTACTTTTATCATTTTTGCCTCAACATATGGGTCCGAGCCTGCTCTTTCGATCGTTTGATTGTGATGGCTCTCATTATTCTGTGCCTTGCACCTTCGGATCAAGTTCTTTCAGTTACGGCACGCAAGCGAGAGACTGCGACCGAGCCCACGGTATCGGCGTGGCCTGCAAAACTTCTGGCGTTGCATATCTGCCTTTTCTACCTATCGACTGGCCTTTATAAATTGCTGTCCCCGGATTGGCATACAGGCGAGATCTTGAAGGGTGTCATGAGCTCCTTATACAGCAGCGATCTGTCATTTGCAGTGGTCAGTCTAAAATTGCCATCATTCCTTTACGACATTATGGCGGCCTCGGTGATCGTCTTTGAATTACTATGCCCGATTGGTTTTCTCATTCGAGACTTGAGCATCAAATTGGCGTTCTTTCAAACGACCATACAGCTTAGGCGAGTTCAGTACTATTTCTTCCTGGGCGGCATCTTATTTCACACAGGAATTTGGCTATTCATGCAAATTCCGCAATTCTTCATTTGCCCAGTGTTTTACGTGCTCTTCATGCCAGCCAGCGACATCAGACATTTGGTGAGACGCGTAGAAGAGCTTTTTTCACAGGGAGTTACGCGTTTGCAGAGTCCCTCGCAAGTTGCTTAGGAATGAAGACTTTATTTGACCATCAGTAGGTTTCAACAAAAAACTTGGGCGGTAAGAGACTCGAACTCCTAACCCCTTCGGTGTAAACGAAGTGCTCCACCATTGAGCTAACCGCCCCTTGGCTGATTTTAGCCTATGTGGAAGAGAGTGGCCTGGTCGGGCCAGCTTTTCTTTAGAATAAAGCAGGGAAAACCAATGTCAAGCGGTTCCATTTTTGTGTATTGGCAGTATCAGCTGAGCTTTCTGCTTAGCAGCACGGATGGTAGCGGTGGAGCCGGAGTTGAAGGCAAGATAGTCGTTTTCAATGCCGTCACTGAATATAGTGCCTTCGGAAGGCATGAGTGATTCAAGTATTAGCTCTTGTCCGGAGTGTATTATGCCGGAGCCAACATTAGCCGTTGAATGCTTGCTTATAAAAGGCTCTCTTACTACAAACATGAGATCGGGGGAATCCCAGGCTAGTGTGACTCCATGAATGTCCGGTGCCCCTACCAGGCGATTTACATGCGAAGCCATGTTGAAGAGAGATGAAAGCCAGCCGGTAGATCCCGCACCGGTGGAAACAATCAACCCGCTAGAAGATTGATCTTCTGCTTTCTCTTCATAACGCAGGCGATACCGTGCCGAAATATGGCTTTTAGCACCGATAAAAAGATCATTGAAGGCGAGTAGTTTTTGTTCGTCATTCAGGATAACTTCGGCGAGCGTTACGGCTTTGCACGTTGCCTTTTTTGCAAGAACAGCTTCCAAACATTGTTTCAGCGCTTGTACTAGAATCGGCACCAGAATGCCATCGTAGCGAGTCGGATCCGGATTAACTCCTAGAATCGGCTGCTCACCTATATATTTTGCGGTATTTGCCACCAGACCGTCCTGCCCAAATACAATCACCACATCAGTTGGACTGAACAAAAATGTGGGCAGGAATTCTCGATCTATTACATGGAGTTTCAGTCCAAGGTCTACTGTGCTGCGAAGGATGTCGAAAGATCTCATGAAAGCATCGTGCTCTTGCACATATTCTTCAAAGTTTCCACCCGAATGATTGATGTAAAACTTTGCTTGTTCGCGCGTACTGAATCTTTCGATCAATTCCTCCAGTCGTGTTTTTCTTTTGACTACCACTATCTTCTCGTACATGATCATTTTCCTGGTGCGGCTAGAAGAGTGCTGAGCAGATCCGGAGTGACATTCAGTTGACCAATTTTACCTGCATTGGATGCTAGTTCTTCAAATGCCAGGGAAATTGCCAGTCGTGGGTCACCGCTGGCGGATATTGCCATCAACGTTTTCCAATTTGCTGTTTTAAGCGGCTGCAACGTGGCACGCAAAGCGTAGGCTTTGCTGTCTGCTTCTTTGCGTTCGTTTTCGACCGTCTTTTCGATCAGAGCAGCCCGTTCTTCTTCTAGAGCGATATCTGCTTTCATCTTTGTTTCGCGAATCTCTCGACGTTTAGTTTCTACGGTAATTTCTGTTTGCAGTTCGCTCTCTCTAATGCGACGTTCTTCTTGCACTGCAGAATTCCTACGCAGGTATATGGCTTGATCGGCTCGTAGCAATAACGCTTCTCGGGCCTCGGCTTCTAGAGCTTTAGCTGTTTCCGGAGTTGGCTTTATGGATTGTATAGATAAGGATAGAATTTCCAACCCTAACAATTGGACCGCTTCATCAACGCGCAATCTCGTAATCAAACCAGCAGCAATTCTATCTGCTGCACCAAGTGCTTCGTGCAAGGTCAATTGCTGTGCGAAGACTTTGGTAAGAGCTTGAGTTCTGTTTACAAGTCGTGTCGCAACCAGATCCCGAGGGTCTTTGACACTGGAGTACGCGCCTTTTGTATTTATAGAAAAGTCGATAAGGCGAGCGAGCTTTTCCGGCTCAAGAACCCTATATGTGAGTTGCCCCTGCAACGCCAGGGCTTGGAAGTCTTGTGTGACTTCTTGAAAAATGAATGGCACGTCAACACTGTTAACTGGAATTTGTACCAATGTAGATGTTGGTGCGAAATAGAAGAACGAGAGACCAGCTCCTCCCTTCTTAAGGGCTCCATTTACGAAGTGCATCGTGTACACCGTTGGTGGTGACTTCTTGTATTGAATTCCGAACATAAGTCCCTCCCTGCGGCCCGTCAGAGCCTCCACCTTCGCGGGGGCACCTTAGTCGCTGAATTTGTTTAATTAGTTATCGTATGTTTTACGTTTACTATAGTAGCACTCATGCGAGTAATTGTGAATGTCAAAGGGTGAGATTTAATGTGTTAACGTAAGTTGTACGTCTTTATAATTAGTGGGCATGGCAGTGCCATGCCCCTACGTTAAACGACGAAATCGCAATGCCCGCGTTAAACGGCAAAGCCGGTGTGCCCGCGTTAAACGGCAAAGCCGGTATGCCCGCGTTAAACGGCAAAGCGGGTAAGCCCACGTGAAACGGCAAAGCCGCCCGTATAAAATTAGAGAGCAATTCAGTGCTATGCTCCCGCGTTAAACGGGTAAAAAGCCCTAGTCTCGTATCCCCCGAAAAAGATATATGCCGGAATTCGACGAAGCAACAATTGAGCGGCTTGAAAGACAGGCCCAGGTAAATCCGGCTGCCTACAAACGAGAACTCTTCTTTCTCGCCTTACTAGGTTACTGTTACGTAGCTCTTGTCGTATTTGGGCTCTTGTTCGGAACAGCCCTGGTACTCGGTTTGCTGTACATATCGCACGCCTATGTTTTAATCAAGTTCGCAATTCTGCTGCTTGGAGCAGTTGGCATCATTCTCAAGTCTATGTGGGTAAAATACACCCGACCTGAAGGCTATGAACTCAAACGTGCTGAAGTTCCAAAGTTGTTCGAACTAGTTGATGAAGTTCAGCAAAAGTCAGGTGGTCCACATATCCATAAAATCCTTCTTGATTCCAACTTCAATTGTGCAGTCAGTCAGTTCCCTCGTCTGGGAATTTTAGGTCTTTACGAAAACTACGTAATTCTTGGGCTACCTTTACTTGACTCACTTTCAGTGCAGGAGTTCAAATCGATATTGGCTCATGAAATGGGACACTTATCGGCACAACACGGCAAGTTTGGCAGCTGGATTTATCACGTCAAAAGGTCCTGGCTACAGACATATGTCAACATGTCGGTTAATAAGCTTGGATTCTCTCCAATCAAAAAGTTTGCAGATTGGTTTGTTCCGAAATTCGAAGTGCAATCACTAGCTCTTTGCAGAGAGCAAGAATTGGCAGCAGATCGAATATCCAGAGAAATTTGCGGAGGTCAAATCGCCGCTAACGCACTCATAAAAGTTGAAGTGAAAAGCGGATTTCTAGACAAAGAATATTGGCCGTCGGTCTCGAAAGAGATAAGGACAAATGCAGAACCTATTAGTGGTGTCTTTTTCCATTTGCGCAGTGCCGCACGGGAAGCAATTGCACCTACTACGGTTTTGGAAATTCTGCAATCCAAGTGGAGAAAGCACAATCTGCTTGATTCGCACCCATCTTTATCGGAACGTGTAGCAGTTTTGCAACCGCGGAGAGACTGGTCTGATTTAAATGCTCTTGCAAATGAACTCGCTTTGGAAGTAGATGAAAAACCAAATGCCGCAGAAGCTTTACTTGGAGATCATCTGCGCACCATAACTGATGAACTAAGCAGCGAATGGCAAAAAGCTGCGCTGCCACGATGGACGATGGAACATGAGGTTTTTACAAAAAACAAGAACGCATTTACTGAGCTGCGAAATAAAATTCCCAGTAGCGGACCAACGGTACCTCAAGGTGTGGATTTGGCAAGACTATCGCTTGCAACTATGGAAGCAGCAGATGCCGCCAATTTCATAGTCCAAATCGTCAGGCTACATCCAGATAATTCCGAGATAGCTTTTTACTATGGAGTGGCACTTATACGAGCTAAATCTCCGGAAGGCATTTCAATTATTGAAAAGGTAGTAAAGGAAAAGCCGGGCTTCGGACCAGAAGGATATGGATTGATTGCCCACTTTCTTTACAGCCGCGGCAAAACAGAAGACGCTGAAAAGTATGCTCAGTTGGCCGAAGAATTAGCGATTCGAGCTCAGAAAGCCCTGGCGGTTGCAAGCAAACTAACCCTTGAGGATAAATTCGAGGAACATCGAGAAACTCCCGAAAAAGTTGAAGAAATCTGCAACACACTCTATGCGAATCCATCCATAAAAGAAGCTTTTCTTGTTTCAAAAGTTGTCGATGATATCATCGGCGGTTCTCAAACCGTTTTAGTTCTAAAACTGGATAAGCCATTCTGGGCCTTCAACGATTTAGAGTTTGGCAAAAAGGTTATCGGCGAAGTTCTTCGATATCAAGGGCTAGCTGGATGTTATGTCGTCTCTTGGGTTAGCGTTAAAACGAATCTTGCACAATCTGTTCAAATAATAGATGGTGCTCATATTTATGAAAGAAAGTCTTTTCATGCCAATCTCGACTCTTTCGGTTATAACGACGCAATTTCTAAGCACAAGGCTAAGGGTGCTTTTAAGCCGGCGCCATTAGCTATCAACTACACAAATGTAATTCTCCTTATTGTAATTGCGGTATTTTTAGCGCTTTTGTGTGGAACATTGTCTTCCCACCAATCCGCGAACAATAGACCTTCAAATCGATACCAACAGGCGCGTTACGATAACAACGAAGAATACATGCGTGCGATTCAACATGCGATCAGACTCAACTGGCACCCTCCAAGAATGAAGCAGTCGTGCCGCACCGTGGTCACATTCAAAATCTCCCCTGCCGGACAGATTTCGAATGTTCGAACTTACCAATCAAGCGGCGATGAAATAATGGATCAAGCAGGCATCGATGCAGTTCTAAGAAGTTCTCCATTACCTCCATTACCTGCGATAGATTCTGAAGCAGTAGATGTTCAATTCAGCTTGGACTACAACGTCGCGCATTCAAATAATCATTAATTGCGGAAACTATTTCGCGCTTGCAATTGCCTTTGCATTGGGAGCTCGATCAGCCGTCATAACAAGTACTGCCGCTGCTGTACAAAATGTCCGGCTTGTAATGCAATGTTGTCCCATCCAGCTGCCATCTTTATTCTGAACATGGTCTAGATTAGCGGTTATATTCTTGTCCCACTCTTTCCAGTCCTTACTATGTCTTGCTACAAGTGTTTGAGAAATTTGATAATAGCTCAAGAACTCTTCGCCACCATTGCAGCCGAAACCTTGCACGAAACCTTTGTCATTGAGCTGTTTTCCAACGGCTTCCAATGCGGCATCCTGTTCCTTCGCTTCTTCCTGGTAATTTCGAAGCGTTTTCGCTGCCTTATCTTGCTCAGGCTTTGAAATGGTAGTGCTGGTCGATTTTTTCTCCAGATCAGCTCTTCTCATATCAAATGATTTCAATGAGCTTTGCATTCCACCCAAAAATGAGCCGGCTGTATAGAGAGAAACTCCCGGAGAAGCGGAACTTATAAAAGCAGATTTCTTGGAGTCAAAGGTTTTGCGGGAATATGATTCGGCACGATCCAACGCTTGCTGGTTAACA
>CAJCIF010000516.1 GCA_903970355.1 Actinomycetota bacterium | reverse complement strand
CTTATTGTTTCCGGCCTGCACTTCATATAGCGACCAGTTAGGATCGCCTTCTTCGTGGTCATACTTAACGGACAGAATAAAATCACTTTTCTTGTCATGCGAGGTATAGGGAAGCTCAACGGTACGGCCGATAATTTTTAGAGCTTCGCCCGATACAAACTGGACATCACCATATCCTGGTATGCCTGGGCTTTTTGGTAGCCGCAGCGATCGCGGCGCTGCATGAGAAGATTTCCCTTGTTGTTGATGAAACATGTTCGCCCGTCTTGTAGTAAATACTGCCAACCGGATGCCGATCGCTTTTTGCTAACAGCTATCCCAGACCCATAAACTGTGTTCCACGCCGTAAGGATAATTTACCGCCCTTGGCAAGGAGCGCGGGAAAATTTCTTCGAACGTTGTATCTAAGTGTCTCGTACCTTGCTGAAAGTCTAGTGAAATCCGACTTTCGTTTGGGCGGAAAGTTTTGGCTTAAGGGTACAAGCCGCGCAGTCGTTTTGCTTCAGCCAGACGGCTAATGCCGATACGCAGGGCCGCCATGCGCGTTCGCAAACCGGTTTTGCTCGCCATGGCAAAAACTTGATCGCAAGCCTTACCCATAATTTCTTCCAGGCGATGGTTTACTTCCTCTTCGGTCCAGAAGAAGTGCATTAAACCCTGCACCCACTCGAAATAACTGACGATTACGCCACCGGCGTTGGCCAGAATATCGGGCACGACCAGGACGCCGCGGTCAAACAAAATTTGATCCGCTTCCGGACCAGTTGGCCCGTTTGCACCTTCCACAATAATTTTGCACTCTAACTGGTCGACATTTCCTTTATGGATTTGATTACCGAGCGCAGCCGGAATCAAAATGTCGCAAGGCAAAGTCAGTAGCTCTTCGTTTGATATGTTCCTGGCGGCAGCAAAATCTTGCACGCGCCCCATCTCGGAAACATAGGCCAAGAGCCGGGAGATATCCAGGCCGTTTTCGTTGTAGATTCCGCCATAGACATCGGAAACAGCAACTACTTTGTAGCCCGATTCATGTAAGAGCTTTGCGGCAACCGAACCAACGTTGCCGAAACCTTGAATCACCACCTTTGGTGACTGGGCGGCTAAATTTTGATGAGCGGCAGCGCGCCTGGCGCAATAGGCTACACCTCTTCCGGTTGCTTCCTGGCGCCCGTACGAACCACCTATAGATACCGGCTTGCCGGTCACAACACTAGGCACGGTATGACCTACGTTAATACTGTAGGTGTCCATGATCCAGGCCATTGTTTGTTCGTTCGTGTACATATCAGGTGCCGGAATGTCTTTGTCCGGTCCGATCAAGTTGATGATTTCGGAGGTGTATCGACGGGTCATTCTCTCTAACTCGCCTGCTGATAATTTCCAGGGTTCACAACGCACCCCACCTTTAGCACCGCCATAGGGCAATCCCATTAAGGCGCATTTCCAAGTCATGAGCATCGCCAAGCCGGCCACTTCGCCGAGATTGACGTCCGGATGATAGCGTATGCCACCTTTAGCCGGTCCGAGCGTGACGTCATGGTGAACGCGATAGCCAGTGAAGGACTTCACGCGGCCGTCATCCATGCGCACAGGGATTGTGACAATGAGAGAGCGTTTCGGATACCTTAGCCTTTCATGGAGCTCGGGATCTAAGCCCATTTCACCCGCAATTTCGTCCAGTTGACGTTGCGCCATTAGAAAATGCTCTGTTTCGCACTCCATAGCGAACTTTTCGACCGACTTTACGGCGACCATTTAGCTATCCTCCTTAGACCCCGGGTCTCTCACCAAAATAAAGATTGGTTACATTATGTTACCGCTCTTGATGGCTGGATATTGCAAAGTGGTACAGAGCTGTCCGCTTAATTTATTCCTAGAATCTCTGAAGATTAAGACATAGCTTCGATTTTGGGGCTATGGTACTTACCTTTTCCCCTCCGAATTTGGGGGCGAACTCGTCAAGCAAAATTTGTTTCAGGTAGCGATCTGGGATTGGCGGTCGGATTGGCTGGATAAGCAGGAGCTGTCATGCGTGTGGTGGCGTGTATGCTTGCGATTTTATTGTGCTAGGGTGATACCAAAATGTTGTCCTCGCTGGATGCCTTTTTCAAATGAAGTGGACCGCTGAGTCGTATTTAAATCTGCTCCTCATTTTTATTCCTGTGCCTCCAATTGCGGTTTGGCTTGGAGCACCAGAAACCGTCATTTTTGTGTCGGCTTGCCTGGGCATCATTCCGCTTGCTGGCCTAATGGGCAAAGCGACAGAATATCTTTCTGAGCGTGTTGGTTCAGGCTTAGGCGGATTGTTGAATGCCACATTCGGCAACGCTTGCGAATTGATCATTTCCTTTGCCGCATTAAGAGCCGGCTTGATAGATGTTGTCAAAGCCTCAATTACCGGATCAATCATTGGAAACGTCTTGCTGGTTTTGGGGGCCGCGATTTTTGCAGGCGGGTTGCGCTATGAACGCCAGACGTTCAACCGGATCGCTGCCACCACATCCGCCACCTTACTTGCACTTGCTGCCATCAGTTTAACCGTGCCGGCTGTCTTTCACTATTCCGTTGCGAATCCGCATACACCCAGGTTCCATCTCATCAGGCGTGCTCTTGGACCAGCCGAAAAACCAGGCAACAATAAAATAGGAAAGACAGATCATGTTGCCAAACCGAAACCACAACTAGATCTGGTTGACTTCAGTGCCAACCCCTCCATACCGGAAGGAGCTGAGCTCGAACTTGTGCCTGTTGAAGCAAACGATGATGTGATCTCACATCACGACCCAGGTGGCAGTGCTTCTGAGGCGCAACGATCAACTCCACCTTTGAATGAAGCGAAGCTCGCTCTAGCAATTTCGGTTGTTTTGTTTTTGACCTATATTGCCAATTTGATTTTCAGTTTGAAAACTCACCGCAATCTCTACAATGCAGAAGGTGATGCAGAAGCTGACGATGCCATGGGTGTCGCGCAGTGGGACGTAAAAAAATCGATTTTAATTCTCTGTGTGACTACCATTCTCGTTGCCATATTGAGTGAGTATCTTGTGCATGCAATTGAAAAAGCAGCAGAGGCTATGGGTCTTACCAAAATATTTATCGGTGTTGTGCTGGTCGCCATCATCGGCAATGCCGCTGAGCATACGACTGCGGTACTGATGGCTGTAAAGAACAAGATGGATCTGGCCATCAATATTGCGCTTGGTTCCGGCGCACAAATTGCTTTATTTGTTGCACCGGTTCTGGTGTTTGCCAGTTTCATTCTCGGTAAGCCGATGGATTTGCGCTTTACGGAAATCGAATTGATGGCAATTGTAGTTTCCGTAATCATTCTTGCCTTTGTGGCAACCGATGGTGAATGTAATTGGATGGAAGGGGTGCAGCTCTTAGCGGTATATTTGATTCTCTGTGCGACCTTCTATTTAGCCTGATTGCCATGCCTGAATTGCCTGAAGTTGAAACCGTTCGTCGCGGACTGAATAAAGTTTTGAAGGGTGAGGAAATTGCCGGTGTTGAAGTGTTGCGACAACTTTCCATTGGTCATCCGGATGCGAAGAAGTTTGCCAAAGGATTGACTGGAAAAGCATTTACAACGGTAGATCGCCGCGGCAAGTATTTGCTTATCAATTTCAAAGATGGCAGCGGACTGGCTGTCCATTTGCGCATGTCCGGCCGGCTTTTATTTCTCAAAGAGACTAAACCGAAAGGCAAATTTTTGCGAGTTGCTTTTAAATTGAAAAGCGGTAAACAACTTCATTTTGAAGATATGAGAGTGTTTGGGAGGCTCTGGTACAAAGAACCCGCTCTTTCATTTGAGGAAATCATTCCAACCTTAGGAGAGCTCGGTGTTGAACCTCTTGAAGAGCTGACCGGATCTTATTTGCACAAAGTTTTCAAAAACAAAAAGCAACCGATTAAAAGTGCGCTTTTGGATCAACGACTAATCGCTGGTGTGGGCAACATCTATGCAGATGAATCTCTTTTCCGTGCGAAATTGCATCCCCAAACTTTAGCCGGCAACGTCACTCTTACAGAATGCAATCGTCTTGCTGAAGAAATTATTTCTGTTTTGAGTCAGGCTATTAAGTTGGGTGGCTCCAGTGTGCGTGACTATACAGATAGTGATGGTGTCAACGGTAACTATCAGAATACTGCTTATGTATACGGACGAAAAGGCTATGCATGCCGAGTATGCCAAACGCCAATTGAACGAGTTCGCATCGTCGGTCGGTCCAGCCATTTTTGCCCGAGTTGCCAGAAGCGCAAGGGTAGCCGCTAAGATTTGTTTTTCGCTTTGAGCGCCAGAGTATCGATGGCAATACACGCCAATGAACTTGCAATGGGCACAAGAGCAAAAATGAGAATGTGGCTGACGGTAACCAGCGCCAGTGCAGTTGTTTGAGGCACGCCTGAGGAAAGCATTAAGGCCTGACTTGTCAAAAAGTGGTAACTGCCGACACAACCAGGAGTAGGCACTAAGACACCGACGGAACTAACTGTGAAGACGATCGTTGTATTGGCGAGCGAAACCTGGTTTCCCAGGTGAAAAGCCTGAATGCTCAAATAACATCCCAACCAATAACAAAACCAGAGCAATACACTGGCGGCAGTAATGGCGGGATAGGCACCCGGATTTGTCAATGCTTTGGTGCCGGCGTCGAATTGCGTAAAGATGTGCAATACCCTCTCTTTTAGCTGTTCAGGTAAAAGTGTGTGTGCAGATTTGTGGCTGAGCGCCCACGACGCAATTGCACTTAAACGCGGCAGTGCCACCAGTCCTAGTACTGTGCTAATCGTGAGCGCGATGCCTCCGGAAGGTAGCCATGGCATTTGTTTGAGAATACTAGGAGGCAAAATAATAAGCGTGCCGCCTAATAACAACACCAATAAAGCGATATCAAGTAAGCGGTCGATCAAAAGAGTAGGCAGAACGCTTACCCAGGGAATTTCTTCGCTTTTACTAAGCGAAAACAAGCGCACGATTTCACCGCCGCGTGGAATAGCAAGATTGACTGCATATCCAAATACCACTGCTTTAAAGGTGTTATAGAGGGCAATTTTGTGGTCAGTTAGGGGGGCAACCAGTATCCGCCAGCGAAATGCTCTTACCAAATGGCTGAAAAGCGAAACTACACACATGGCAGCCAGAAGTAGAACATCGGCGTTTTTTGCAGATTGCCAGATCTCATTGAGATTGGCACCCCGAAATGAAAGCCAAATCAAACCAACTGCAATGACAATGGTGATAAGTTGGCGAACAAAGTTGAACTTAGGCTTAGAAGGCTCTTCGGTTGGCGTCTGCATTTTGAAAAACTGTGTAAAAGGGCTTCTTGATTCTACATGCTTACATGGCGATGCCCCACGGCTTCATTTAAGATCATGTGCGGAACGATTAAGTCAGTGCTTAGTATGGGAATGCTTTTTTTGACAGTGCAATT
>CAJCIF010000515.1 GCA_903970355.1 Actinomycetota bacterium | reverse complement strand
TTCTGGTTTTGTTTGTACCAGTTAATCGTGCCGCGTATGCCGGTTTCAAATGTATATTTCGGCTCCCAACCTAGTTCCTTCTGAATTTTGGCGGAATCTATGGCATAACGCCTGTCATGGCCAAGCCTGTCCTCTACATATTTGATTAAAGACTCTGGTCTGCCCAGCTCAGATAAGATCAGTTTAGTGATCTCAATATTTTTGCGTTCGTTGTTGCCGCCTATGTTGTAGACCTCACCGGGCTGTCCTCGGTGAAATACGAGATCGATTGCCGAACAGTGATCTTCAACATGTAACCAGTCACGAACGTTCAGGCCATCTCCATAGACAGGCACTTGCTTGTTGCTAAGGGCGTTGGCTATGAAAAGTGGAATCAGTTTTTCTGGAAACTGGTACGGACCGTAGTTGTTTGAACAACGCGTGGTCATAACCGGCAATCCGAATGTATGGAAGAAAGCTCTGCAAACCAAGTCAGCGGCAGCCTTACTGGCTGAGTATGGGCTGTTTGGTGAAAGCGCTGTTTCTTCAGTAAAGTAACCTTCCGGTCCCAGTGAACCGTATACTTCGTCAGTTGAAACTTGCAAATAGCGAATGCGATAGGTGGTACCACCAGTAGTGCTTTCCTGTTTGCCGTAACGAAGAGTGGCATCTAGAAGTACTTGCGTGCCCAAGACGTTCGTTTTAACAAAGACGCTCGGATCAAGTATGGAGCGGTCTACGTGCGACTCCGCTGCCAGATTGATAACGCCATCTATTGGTCCGAACTTCTGTCCCGAGATAATCTCGTTGACCAGTCTTACGTCATCGATTGAGCCACGCACAAATTTGTAGCGAGGATCCTTTTCGATATCCGATAGATTCTCAGGATGCCCTGCGTATGTAACCGCATCCAAATTGATGATTGTGTAGTTCGGGTAGGTTTTCAGAAAATGGCGAACCAGATTGCTGCCGATGAAACCCAATCCACCAGTCAAAAGTAGTTGCATGTTATAAAGTCTCCCCAATGCCTTCGTCAGCCATTAAGCGCATAGCGCGATCTCTTAAGGCTAGCTGATTGTCCTTTGAAACCTTACTTCAGGCCAACCAGAAAAGCATTTTGAAAAATATTATGTTGGTATCAGGTTGCAAAGAGAACTGCTGAAGAGGTGGCCGATTTCAAGCACTCATGAAATCTCTTGGCAATTCCGTGCGGACATAAGCTATTTCTTAGGACGACTTAAGCGGGCGGCTTTCTCCCAAAATTACTTTTTAGCGTCGCCCGAAAAAAGCGCTAATTTCGGAAATATAGAAAAATGCAAAAAGAGACAAGGCGTCGGGCTGAAGAAGAGTCCGAAAATGGGGGAAAAACTGGTAATAGTAATAAGGGTTTCGCCGGCGCACTATGCATATAGGTCCTGGCTAAGCGCGGCGCCGGATTAGGTGCGCGGCGATTCTTAGGTAAGCGAGAGACATAAGACCAGCGTAGGCAAAGGCGTCGAGGTACCAGCGGCCGTTGCGGTAGTGCTTATACCAGAAGCGATATAAGCCGCGGTGTGACGACAAGATCATTTTCACTTTCACTTGTTTTATGGATTGGCCATAGTGGTGAAGAACTTGCGCAGTCGGTGTAAACCAGATTTCCCAGCCGGCTTGTTTGACGCTGTAACACCAATCTACTTCTTCGAAAAGCATGAAATAGCCTTCGTCTAGACGTCCAACTTGATCGAAAACGGTGCTGCGAATTAAGAGGCAGGCTCCCTCTGGTTGATCAACTTGACGCTCATCATCGTGCTCCCAGTCAAGCATTTTGTATTCGCGAAATTTCTTGACGGAAGGCATCAAACGACTCAACCCAAGCAACTCAAAGAGCATGCCTGAGAAACTCGGAAAAGCACGACATGACCGCTGTACGCTGCCATCAGAGTTCAACAATTGTGGGGCAACGACAGCCGCTTTGGGATGGTTATCCAGGAATTGGATGAGCGTGCTCAGAGCACCGGCTTTAACTTCCGTATCCGGATTTAAAAGAAGAATATATTCGGCACTCACCATATTTAGTGCCTGATTGTTCGCCGCTGCAAAGCCAACGTTTTGTTGATTGGCGGTCAGCTTCGCCCAAGGGAATTCATTGGCCACAAGTTCGGCAGAGCCGTCGCTTGAGTCATTGTCAATAACAAAAACCGCGCAATTGGAATCGCTAAGGCCGGAACGAACCAGTTCCGTTTTTAAAGTGAGAAGACATTGTCTCAAAAGCTGAGCAGTATTCCAGCTCACGATCACGATTGCCAAACGCAATGTCGCTTGCAATCGCTCTCCTGAGTCTTTTGATGCTTGTGATGAAATTGGCGCCAATTTCTGAAGTACCTTCCTCCGAAAGGATAACAAAGATAATCAAATAACTCAGTTACTAAGTGCAATTAATGGATAACATTGAAGCGTTTGCCCAAACCACGTAATATTGATGCCATGTTTTGGAAGCGAGTCACTGACTTCCTTTTATCAGCAATCCTATTAATCGGCTCCTCGCCTTGGCTATTGCTTTTCGCAATTGCAATCTCTATCGATTCCAACGGCAATCCTATTTTTAAACAAAAACGCGTTGGAAAAGGCGGCCAATTGTTCGATATTTATAAATTTAGAACAATGCGGATAGGCACTCCCAATCTACCTACCGATCAAATGCTGCAATTGCCTAGCCCAGTTACCAGAGTAGGTTACTTTTTGCGCAAGTTTAGCCTCGATGAACTCCCACAACTAGTAAATGTCCTCATCGGTCAAATGAGTTTGGTAGGACCGCGTCCCGCCCTCTACAACCAAGAACAGCTCACCGCTAAGCGTCTGGAGTTGGGTGTGTTAAACTTTCCGCCCGGTATCACCGGTTGGGCTCAAATCAATGGGCGCGATGAACTACCGGATGATGTTAAGGTTGAAGCGGACAAGTGGTACTGCGACAACTGGAGTTACTGGCTGGATTGGCGCATTATGTTTTTGACGTTCGGAGCAGTTCTGAGCAAGCGCGGCGCGGTATGAGGAGAACGGTGACACTAATATGAAAGGCTTGATTTTAAGCGGCGGCAAGGGCACAAGAATGCGCCCTATTACCCACACAGCAGCAAAGCAGTTGCTGCCAGTGGCAAACAAGCCGATTTTGTTCTATGCGATCGAAGCCATAAAATCGGCTGGCATTGAGGACATCGGTATCATCATTAGCCCGGAAACCGGAGAAGATGTTAAGACAACAGTTGGGGACGGCAGTCGCTGGGATTTGAAAATTACCTACATAGTGCAAGATTTACCGCTTGGTCTGGCACATGCCGTTAAAACTGCAAGACCCTTCCTTAAAGACGATACGTTCGTTATGTACTTGGGCGATAACCTAATTAAAGACGGTGTTGCTCCTCTAGTAGATCGTTTCAACAAAGCAAAAGTCGATGCGTTTCTGCTTTTGAAAGAAGTGGCGAACCCAAGTTCTTTCGGGGTTGCGCAGTTGGCTCCGGATGGACGAATTATTTGTCTTGAAGAAAAACCGGCAAAACCAAAATCGAATCTTGCCCTGGTCGGCGTCTATCTGTTCAATAACAAGATTCACAAAGCAATCGATGAAATCAAGCCGAGTCGCCGTGGCGAATTGGAAATTACTGATGCCATCCAGCGTTTGATCGATACCGATTTCCATGTTGGCAGTTATGTGCTTACGAGCTGGTGGCTAGACACCGGAAAGAAAGACGACATGCTCGAAGCCAATCGCGTCGTCCTCGATGAAATGAGCGACGTCTCCATGCTGGGCGAACTCCGTGACGGATCGCGCATCTCCGGCCGCGTGCATGTTGGCAAAGGATCGATCTTAAAAAATTGCACCGTCCGCGGCCCGGCTATGATCGGCGACGACTGCGTTCTTGAAAATAGCTACGTCGGCCCATTCACTTCAATTGGCGACGGTGCCCGCGTTACACACGCCGAAATCGAACACTGCATCCTCCGCGAGAAATGCCAGATCGTAGATTTTCATGGACGCATCGAAGACTCCCTTATCGGCGTCAATGTCGAACTAAGTCGCAGCAACTACAAACCTGTGGCTTTCCGACTCATGCTCGGCGACGACAGCAAAGTCGAAGTCGTCTAACGCAAAAAAACATTCAATAAATAGGATGTCGCAATCGAACATCCACAAGTCAGCGCGATTCCGTGTAACACTCGTGTAACTCTCGTATCGTATTTTGGATGTCCAGACCCGAAAGGGCCACCAACCTAAAGATAGAGGACATGACGATGGGCGATCATATAGAGACAATTACTAAAGGCTTAAGGGACGATGAGAGCAACTTGCGCTACGTCCTCACGCAAGACAACCAAAGAGGCATGTCGAAATCCGAAGAGACTTCTTGGGATCAAAAACTTGATGATGCCGTCGACAAGCTGCGTACCGATGCAGCAAAAATTTCCGCAAAAGATGCACGCGAAGTCTTCAACTCCATGAAAGGTCAAGAAGAACATCCGCTCGTAAAAATGGATGACGGTCATCTTATTTTTGACAATACTAGATTCCAGGAAGAAAAAGCTGGGAAGAAAGCCCATCGCTTCTGGGATAGACTGCACGATCTAAAGCCATAAGTTCTGACCGTGGGGGTCATTTGCTATCGTGGTGCCGATAGCAATACTAAGTTGTCGCAGCAGCGTCGCCTCATCTTATTCGCACCAATGATGAGGTTCATGTCCCCGCTCCGGCGATAACGCGTAAAGGTAAGCGCAGCCAAAAACAGCTGCCCTTACCTTTTTCGCTATCAACACCAATACTGCCTCCATGCTGCTCGATAATTGCTTTGCAAATCGGCAGTCCGAGTCCCGTTCCTCTTTTGGAATCGGCATCTTCTTCTTTGACCTGCTGGAAGCGCTCGAATATTCGCGCTTGATCTTCAGCTGATATGCCTCTGCCTTGATCGGCAATTCGCAACTCGGCCCAATCGCTATCGGCTTTCCCAGTGATGACGATCGCACTGCCTCTGGGCGAAAACTTGAGCGAATTCGAAAGAAGATTGACAATTGCTTGCACCAATCTGTCTCCGTCGGCACGAACTTGCACGTCGGGTACCTCCACTTTGATTTCGATGCCTAAATCCTCAGACTGCAGTTTGATGGCTTCAACAGAGACATCAATCAACGAGTTTAGCGCCACATCTTTTGCATTAACAATAAGATTGCCGGATTTTATTCGTTCGAGATCGAGTAAATCGTGAATCAAACCGATTAATCGTTCGATGTTCCGATTAGCAGAGCCCAGCTTCCGTTGACCCTTTTCGTTCAATTCTCCACAAATACCGGATTCAAGCAGATCAAGAAAGGTTTGGATCGAGGTCAGTGGTGAGCGCAAATCATGACTAACCATGGCGACGAATTCCTGCCGTACCCTCTCAACGGCTTGCCTTTGACTAACATCGGAAATCACTACCAGAAATCGTTGTCCAGTAGTGGCGGTGAATTCCGTCAAGCTAACTTCCGCTGGGAAAGCGGTGCCACCGTATTTAATGCCCTCCAGCTCCCACGTTCCAGCTTGCGCACGTAAAAACAATTCCTTATTGAATTCTTCGATATTAGTTGTCTCAATAAGGTTAGTTGAGGAAAAGAGCATGCCAACCTGCTGTCCATCCATTTCCGCAGCTGATCGTCCGAACATCTGCCTGACAAACGGATTGCTAAATTCAATCAACCCATCACTATCGATAATCAGTAACCCAATTGGCAAACTTTCTACAATTAATCGAACGCGGGCTTCTGCCTCTTTCAATATCTTTTCGGTTTGCTTGCGCGCCGTTATGTCGTGAGCAACGCAAAAGAAAGTTTGATCTTCTTGAGACCATCGTGCCGACCACATTGTGTCGACCACTCGTTTATCGCTGCGAATGACTTGCGTCTCGATCGGTTCTTCTCGCACACCGGATTTAATGTCTCGCATAGCGGATATTGCTTTTTGCTTGTCACCTTCAGCGATGAAATCCAAATAGTTTCTGCCGACGAGATCGGCGGGATTATA
>CAJCIF010000514.1 GCA_903970355.1 Actinomycetota bacterium | reverse complement strand
ATGAAGAGCCAAACCTCGACAAATTATTGCAAATCGATCCCGAAGCGGAAATCGAGTTAATTCGACTCGCTCACGATTTTCTCCTTGCAAAATACGAACCTTCCAACGAGAAAACAGGCGATCCCTATAAGTATAAATATGTGAAAGCTGCTTGGGAGATTCTTTCTAACGAGACGAGCAGATCACACTATGACGCGCTTTTGCGCAGGAACGAAACAAAAAACATACCTGGCATAAGCTCTTAAGGAGCATGGTGCATGAAACGTGCCTTACCATCCTTACCACCCGAAACTATTGAGGAGAAAGGCTCTTCGTTTTGGCGTTTCATGAATTTAATTGCATCAATTGCATTGATGCTAGCAGCGGTGCACTACATTTACACAAAAGAATACACGGCAGCATTGATTTTTGGTTCCATAAGCTTGCTCGCCTTTGGGGCATTTCGTCAAAAGGTACGACGAACGCTGATTAGCGAAGACGGCGTTTCAATTGAAAAATTCAACGGAGAGAAGCAATTTGTTCGCTGGGAACAAATGGTCTCAATCAAACAAGGCGAGGATTGTGACTTCTGGACGGTGGTTTATAACGAATCGGGTTCTGGAAAACGAAGGATCTTGCATGTCGATACTGGAATTGCTGCCAAGCGTGTCGAAGACAAAATTGCAGAGATGACAAAGTATCTGGCTTCGGACCAAACCGCTCCCCCGCTTATCGATAAAGATTAGGCCTACAAGCGAAACGGCCACGAATCAAAGCTCAAATTCAGCCATGCTCACAATTGGTAGAATATGCGGTGCAATGCAATTAAAAGATTATTTTCAGCCGTTTGCACATCTTCTTATCCACGAACCAGGAAAAGTCGAGCCTCTTGCTTACGTGGAGAATGGCTATTGGTTAGGGCGCAAAGAATGGAAAACAAAGCATGGCCCTGCCATTTGCACATGGATGCTCTACAGACCCATATCGATCACTGATGCATTATTGCCGGATGGGAAGCGAGGGAATGTTCAAAACATTTGGACTTCGAAGGGCTGGCGAAGGCAAGATCCAGCAAAAGGTTACATATGGGGGAAGGTCGATATCTCGGAGAGCGACGCGATATTCAATGATCATCAAGAAGACTTTAAGCGTGCCTTTATAACGGAGATACTCGGATCTCCCAATCTGGAGGCAGATTTGCGTGAAAGTGAGATGATGCTGCAGCTTATCCAGGACGACAGGTATGCATTCGCTTTGAACTTCTGCTTTTACAATACAAACTTCATTCACGAACAGTCAGGACAAACATGGAAGTGCTCCATGCGGCAGGCTGGTGCAATAGTCGCCGAACTAAGGGGGTTGGGTGAATCCTATTTGGATTTTTACTCCACTCCGTCACCATATGGTCGTGATGATAAAGCACACCGGGAGGTCCTCATGGCGTTACAAATGCTCGGTTGGAGCCCTTGCCCTTCTTGAGAGCTGAGGTAATCGAGCGTCGGATGAATCACCCTTAAGGAATAAAATCTTGCCCGGACGGCTATTTAGAAAAGCGCTGATCCAACTCACAATTATGAAAAGCACAATAGCAACCAAGAGAATCTGTGTCGTCTGTTCTTTGGGAAGAGGTAATCCCACAAAAATTACGTATATTATGAACCCCAATATTAGTAAACCAGCTTTGGATTAAATGGGTACGGGCATCTCACCACACTCAAGCGTTCTGGCATCTGTAGGAAGGAGATCCAATGGCACGATTTCAGATTTGAATTGGTTGTGTTTTATAAAGACTGAATGCTCGCCAGGATCTAACCGGATGATTTGTTCGCAGCCATTTTTCAAAACTCCAATCTTTTCGTCATCTACAAAGACTGACCAATTGTATAAACCGCCGGCCTTGCGATCAAGGCGTCTGACTATCACCGTTGCTGAGTAGTGTCCGTCGTCATGTCCTCAACCGACTTAATGGGAAGAAAAATGAATGATGATCATAATCACGCCAATTACTATGCCTGCTTTAACGGTGAAAGATTTCAGCCAGTGCGGCTGTAAGAGGACGTCCCAAAACCATTCAACTATTTCGAGCACGAGCAAAACCATTTCTAGTAATCAATGCCACCATGTTAGCTTCTGGCACTAACAATCCATTGAAAATACTAAAAGTGTTAATGAAAAATGTCGTCTAGAGGACAAATGTGGTGCTTTATCTTCAATACGGATTGGTCAGCGGAATGCTTAGCTGCACGCCACAGTCTTCGGGACGCTCTAAACAAGCCGGCGGCAATGTTCTGGCCTCTGCGAGTTGTCTGTTCTGGTAATCAGTAAGAGGCGTCACCTCCCCCAAATTAGCCCCTGCAAGAATCTGTTGCTCAGCTAACCCGGCCAAATACGCGTTCTTCGGAAACTCTTTCCGACCGTCCAGCTTAGCCTTCTGATCAAATGTAAGAGGAGGTCCGGCATTGTTCCTAGCCAAAATATCCCTACGGTCTAGTGCACGTGTATCAGGATCATCGGGAAACTGACGCCAACTGAATAGATCGGCCCTTTCCACAACGCTTAGTGGTGGTCCTTGTCCTTTTTCGTTGATTCTTTCCTTATCGGCTAAAGCTTCGATAGCTGTCGGCATTCCCCCAGTCGTATGAGCAGTGGTTACTTGAGCCTCTGGTCGCTCTTGAGCGATCTGGAACCTATCACCGGACATATGAGAACCCTCCCCCTGGTTACTAACTATGAAAATACTAGATAACGAAAATGGCAATCTCGGGACAAAACTCTTGCATTTGCTCAGCTAGAGGGCCAGCCAACCTGTGCCACCATAATCGGTGCCAAGATAGGTGAATGGAAATCCCAATACTCTAATTTCTGGATCGTTTCCAAGCAAGGTATCGATCAACCAAACCTGTCAGCGTGTTCGGATCCGACTCTGGCAAAACGTGAGTGGGAAAACGGTTCCAACTAGCAATAGAAACTACATCCGGCTTGATCAAAGACTCCACAGCGCGTGCATTAGCGAAAGCACGAAGGACCCATTCTTCATCGGAGCTATCGCGTCCGGATCCGTTGTAAATCACATGCAGCCGTATCCCCTTGCGTGCGCACAAATGCGCCACTTCCACCAATCTTCCCTGCCAATCGTGACTCCACTGCAAGTCCACGCTCAAGAATGCGAGGGGCGTGCCGGTTGCTTTCTTGAAAGCATCAAACCACTTTTCCAAGTCGTCCAAGCTGACCGGAGGATGGATGGGCTCACTTTCTCCAATCTGGACGTTGGGGAAGACGCTGCGCACCTGCCGCACCTTTTCGGCGACATCCGCAGCTATTTCTTCAATCGAGCTGTGGCAAGCATTTGGTCCATCATAGTAGTGCCCGTAAAATAACGGTTCGTCCATGTCATAGAACTGTGGTTCTCCCTGCAGCGATTGGACGCGTTTCGCATCCTTGCGACATTGTCCAAATGCGGAATAACCTTCTACGTGATGACCACACCCTTGCTCAGATGGTGTCAACGGCAGCATGCCCAGGCAAAGGGCGATATTATGCTGGCGCAGCCAAGTGAACATCTCTGTCAGGTCGGCATCAGAGCCTTTTGAAACGACCTGAACGGAGACTTCGAAACCCTTCACGTACTTGGCCGCTCGTGTCCACTTTGCACTAGGGGCAAACAGATCGAAATAGTCTGGAACATCATGTTTCGGGTCAAACCATATCGTCGGCTCATCGGAGCAAAGTCCAGCTGTTTGTGATACCAACACAGAGACAAGCAGTGCCAGTGTGATCGAAAGCAGTCCTGTCCTTTTGTCCATGACAGTGCTCCTTGACAGCAATTAATTGAATCCAGAATTATACCGGTTTGGCAATGGTTCAGAGCAGCGCTGCGTTTTGATCTTGACTGTAAAAAGAACACCCGGCCTTTTAGATCGGGTGTTCAAGAAGTCTAACCCTAAGCCTAAGTTATCGTCTTATCCCACCTGCTGCCATTCTGCCAAAACCAGCGAATGCTTTGCCAAATCCAAGAGCTCGCCCAGGATGAGCCTCGGTTTGCAGCGGATGCCTATAGTCATATCGCGCTAATCCAGGATTATTCTTCACGAACTGCTTCACAAAATTCGGATGGTTTGAAGCAAATTGTTTTTCACCATAACGGCCCAGAGCGCGTGCTTTATCTACCGGATGGTCCTGATAGAAAGTCGCCGCTTTGGGATGATTTTCTGCGAAATCTGGATGAGTCTGCGCAAAGCTCTTGGCTTCGTGATTCTCATCTCGTTCGATGCGGTATAGACCTGGGTTCGCGGGCTGCATTGGCTCTAATTGTGCCACTGCTGGTGCTAGCGGACACAAGAGCAAACCAACTATAACCAGTCCTCGATTCCTGTGCATTTCTCTTACCTCATTGTCAGAGCTAACTAAACACGATAAGTGATTAGACTCTGCCAGGAATGTGCAAATGCATAGCGTGAGTCACTATTGGTAGTGTTACTAAAGTCATTACTCAGCAATACACTCCATAAGATGAAAGCCGGGACACGATGAAGTACCGGCTTTTAAAATTGGATGTCAGTTACGGCTGGTCAATACTGATTATTTTAGGCACTTCTCTGGGATGTTTCGCCACGCCGATGGCCATCAGGTATTGATTGATAATTGCAGCTTGTCGATCTATAGAATATTTTGGTTCGACTATTTCTTTCGCGGCCTCCTGTGGCGTCCTTGGGTAATACCCATAGGATAAAGCACTCTTGAATTCATTCAGAGAGTACTTGGTTGAAGCATTGGCCTTGAGGTACGCAAGGGTAGCATCACTATGGTGATCTAAATCGCTAAGCACAAAGTTTGCACTGTCAAACCACATTTTTATCAAAGCATCAATGTCGCTTTTCCGTTCTTTGTAAACACTCGCTTTGCACGCGAGTCCAATAATTTCCCCAGCATTTAGAGCATCCATCGTCAAAACTACACGGCCACCGCGTTTCAAGGCCTCAGTTCTTTGCGTTTCTCCCGCTGCTGAAACATCTAGGCTTCCATTTTCAGCAGCTATGAATCCATCGTTCAGAGTGATATCCGTCGTGGGCAGATCCGACAATTTCATGGCTGCTTTTTGTGCGAGCGAAAATATCAGCATTTGAAAAAATGAGTTTTTCTGTACCCCTATTTTGAATGTGAGGAATTTTTTTATGAGTGCGGTATTTTTGATGGTGGCATCGTTAATTTCCGGAACTGCCTTGTTGAACGAAATAAAACCGCCCCCATTTGAAACAAAGAGGGGGTAAATGAACAGAACAGGATCTTTTGCTCCGCGATTTAAAATATCAGATTTGGTTAAGAAGTCAGTCAGGCTTACGTATCCGAGATCAACAGTTTCACCGGCACTACCGAGCGCAGGAATTATGTCTTCCCACGCTATGGTTATCAGTTCTATGGGACAGTGATATTTTTTCTCCAGTCCAAGCTGTTTCTCGTTTACAAGCAAAGCCAGATTCTGATACGGTGAAATCGCCATACGTAGTGGGTGCTTCACGTTCTCCGATGGTGCACCGGGATTAGGTTCGTTCGGTTTGAAGGAGCAAGCGAACAAGCACAGAGCTATGCATACTCCACTAAAGATTCGGGTTATTAATACATTTCTAGTGATACCAGAAACGAGTGCTGCGGCTCGAGATGAAGATCCGAACTCTGGAATTAGATCTGTCTGG
>CAJCIF010000513.1 GCA_903970355.1 Actinomycetota bacterium | reverse complement strand
GGTATCACGCGCTTTCGATTCGATCGAGAGCTAATGAAATTCTTTGATTACTACATGAAAGACACAAGCACCGGCGTGGACAAAGACATGGCCGTCCATTACTACACTTTAGGTGAAGAGCAATGGCATGCTTCTGCAGACTGGCCGCCGCCGGGCAAGGATTACAATCTCTATTTGCAGTCAAAAAACAAACTGATTGATGCCGCACCCGTATCCGAAAACTCCGATCACTATAAAGTCGACACAACTGCCCGTACAGGTAAAAATTCTCGTTGGGATTGCCTGATTGGAAATCCGCTTTGGGCACCGTATTCTGACCGGAAAAAGGCGGATCAAAAATTACTCACTTATGACTCAGCACCGCTTACCGAAGATCGCCGTATAACCGGCCATCCTCAATGCACGATCTTTGTAAAACCGAGCGCTACCGACTGCGCACTATTTGCGTATCTTGAAGATGTCGCACCTAACGGCATCGTTCGTTATGTCAGCGAAGGGCAAATACTGGCAGGGCATGCACTAGCACCTACTTCGCAAGTTACCTATAAGACTGTCTGGCCTCAACGAGGATTTCACCACGCCGATTACGCACCACTTACGCCCGGTGCCAATACGGAAGTAAAATTTGAGCTTATGCCTATCTCGTTCCTATTTAAAAAGGGTCATCGCATTCGTATTGCACTTGCCGGAGCAGATGCAGATCACTTTGAAAATCCGCCCTTTGCAAAGGTTGGAGACAGCTTCGATGTAATAACCGGTGGCAGTAGTCTTAGCAAGGTAACTTTGCCAATTGACGAGAACACGCACTAGCTAGAAACTGGCGTCTCCGACGAAACTAACTTCTGTGCCGTCCTGAGACGGTTTCGTCGTAACATTGTGCAGCATGATCGTTTTGAGTTGAGGATTCTTCCCGCTAAATATTCTGAATTCGCCTTTGTAGTTGAAGGGAATCGGACTGGCATCTTGCAGAGATCCTAAAATAACGGAGCGCTCTATGCTGCTGAATATGCCGTTTTCAACCTTCGCCCAGTTCAAATCAATTTCTTCTGGAAGAGCTAAATCCATAGTGAGGTTATAGCCGATGCCGCTGTCAGCCAGAGAGTCTTTCGGAAGATATTTGTACTTAAGCTTGCCTGTTCCTGTCACATGTGCGGTAATAGACCAGGGCTTGGTTTGGTATTTCGTCGGTTCTTTGAATATGGCCATGATACTGCTCTTTTGAACCGTACCATTCAGAACGACGTCGGATGAAACTCGGAATTCAGCCTCATTAGGATTGGAAGCTATCATTCTTTCCAGTTTCAAGTTTTTAACGGTGGCAGTTTGTACCTTTGCATTCTTGTAACGCCACTTCCTTTTCACAAGGAATGTTCTGTCAAGATCGATCGTTTTCTCTTTTGGAAATTGTGATTGAATGCCACCTTGCAGCGCTTCTTGAGGTACATCCACGATACATTTGCCGAGGTGCGCAACTGCTTCGGATCCTTTCGCTTGAAAGTCAAGACCCTCTACTTTGACGTCGGCCTTTTGCATGCCGAAGATATCCGATTCCTCTAAAGTGAATTCGACATCGCTGTGCAGAGAAAGTTCACGTTCGATTTTCAACAATACTTTTCCGTTCAAGTTTGCTAATTTCAATCGGCCGGCAGATCCTTCCATGGTGGCTGTACCGAACTTGACGTGCATTGGCAGGTTCATTTCAGTGCCGGTTTCTTTGCTAAGCGAAAGGGACATTCCCTCCGGAATGGACAATTCCGAAGTGCCAGGCGTGCGCATGATGAAATGCTTTTTGCCGTTAGTCCATTCGAGACTGAGCAACTTAGCAACGCCTTTAGTTAGTTCCAGATCCAGATCACCTGATTTGTCAAAAGCAATTGGACCGACATTGGCATCGGCGAGCGAAAGAATAACTCGTGAAGTCGGCCTGGTAAATGTCAGGCGACCTGTTTTTGCCAGTGCCGGTTTGAGAGTAGCAAAGCTTGTGGAGCGAGCTGCTGCAGCGATATCGATTTGAATGTTGCAGGGATTTTTTCCGGGGAAAAATGCGATCGTTTCCTGTGTGTCCGTCTTAGCAACGAGATCCGTATTCACGAGCTGTAAGGGCGCGGTAATATGCAGTTCCGATTTTTGGTTGTCTTTTTTTTGCCACAATACCTTTTCGAGTGCAATGATCGCTTCCGTGCATCGAGCTGACGATCGCTTCAATTTGCCAAATTCGAAAGTACATTTTTTGAGATCAAGAACATCCATAGTTGAAGGGACGCCTTCTTCAAGAGGTCGAGAAAATAAAGTGAGGATCTGGCCTTTTCTGTCTATTCGCAGTTTGGCAATAACTGATCCGCCGTTAAAGTGGCAATTTACTCTTTCGCCAATCCAGTGACAGTCGGGCAGAAATTTTACGCTTATGTTCAGGTCGCCGCGATAGTTTGAGTTTCGATCAGAAACGATATTTTCAAGTTCGATCAATGAGTTGTTTCCGATATGGATTGTTTTTCCATCGCGATCAAAAGTGGATCCTGGTCGCAAATGCATAACAGCTTGCTTAAGTTGCATGGCTTGGATCATCTTTTTCATGTCACTGCCTTCCGATTTCGTGAGATCGGATGTTTGAATTACATTGAGAAAAAACGCTCCAAATGTTCGAACGAGATCTACTTCACCACTGACTTTTCCTTTATCGAGTGCAATTTTTTGAGGCAAGCCAAACCCTTGTGCGATCAATGGTTGAGATGTATCCAGCTCACCGACGGCATCAGTTGTGGTTATCACTTCCGGGTTCTTAATAGGCAAAGTAAATTTGATCCAGAAGTGTGTGTTTTCCACCACCTCTAGACTCTTGCCGTTTACTTGATAAACTCCAGGTCTGAATTCGCCTGATCCCTCAACATCTAGCTTTTCTGTTATGGCAGTGAGTTGTTTCATGAGGGGATCTTTTGGTTCCACATTGAAGACAGCAACAATTGTTTGTTTTCGAGGTGGGAAAAAATATGCGCAACCAGAAAGAGAGCCTGCCAAGACAAGAGCAAGCAAAAAGAGTGGGACGACAATTTTGGACAGACGCAATTAGATGGCCCCTGGAACCGCTTACTAAGAATACCGCTTACAACCTCATAATTGGCTCCCCCGCCGAAATTCTTCAACCTTCGTTGAATTGTGGGCTCTGCTAGACTTGTTGTCGCGAAACGATCTCGTCCATAGAGGAGAGCCCTGGTGCTAAACGTTTTCACTGTCAAGAAGATTGAAGCCAACGGTCATCCCTTTGAAATTTACGAGGCGGGTAGCGGAGACCGGTTGGCTCTTTGTTTACATGGGTTTCCTGAGCATGCCGTTTCGTGGCATTCACAAGTGCCAACGCTCTTAGATCTCGGTTATAAAGTTTGGGCGCCAAATCAACGGGGATACGGAAATTCATATCGCCCCGACGATGTCGCAGAATACAAAATCGAAAAGCTTGTCGATGACATAGCCGGGTTTATCGATGCTTCCGGAGCAAAGTCGGTAACGTTGTTGGCCCACGATTGGGGCGCGATGATTTCATGGTTTTTTGCAATGCGCAAAAAAAGGCCGCTCGAAAAATTGGTTATTTTGAGCATTCCTCATCCTGGAACGATGGCGGAACATTTCTTCGGAGCGCAAATGTTTAAGTCCTGGTACATCTACTACTTTTTGATTCCAGGTTTGGCGGAAACCGGAATGAGCAGGCAGGGTGGGAAACGTTTGAAAAAATTGTTCGAACGAACTGCCAAGCATCCTGAAAACATTGATCCTGAAGAGATGAAACTTTATATGGAGAATGTCTCAACTAAAGAAAGAGCGCGTTGTCTTCTCAATTGGTACCGCGCCAATATGCCCTTCGGAATGATGGAAGAGATGAAAAATATGCCGGTAATCGAGACACCTACATTGTTGTTATGGGGCGAAGACGATGTGGCTTTATGCAAAGAAACTTCCTATGGAACGGATAAATACGTTAAAAACCTTTGTTTGCGTTATCTCAAAGGCGTATCTCATTGGATGCAACAGGACGCGTCGGACATAGCCAACACGATGATCGAAGCTTTCTTGAGTGGAAAAGATGTGCCTCAATATTCGCCGTAAAGGGGCGGGTCAGAAAAACTGCTGACTTTTTGGGGCGGTTATCTTCCCCTTTTTCGCTTTTTCAGGTCGCCCGAAAAAAGAGCTAATTTCGGAATTCTTGAAAAGTAAGAAAAAGGACAACCAGCCGAGAACCAAGCCCATTTTTCGTTTCAACTAGGTGTCTGAACTAAAGCTAGAATTCGGACACCTAGAAATGTAAGAAAAAAGGCAAGTTCCGGAGGCGGTTAACTCTCCTTTTTCGTTTTTGAAAGTTGTCCGAATTTTGGGCCAATTTCGGGCAAGGAAAAATTTGAAAAATGAGGGACGGCCAGGTTAAACACAAGTTATTGTTATTTACGACCGGTCGTGCTATTTTATTAGTATGTCCAGACGTAGCCGAACCCGTTGTGAAATTATCGAGACTGCGTTATCGCTTGCTCGGAAAGTAGGTTTGGAAGCTATTTCTCTGGGCCAGCTGGCCGAAAGTCTTGCTATGTCCAAAAGCGGATTATTCGCCCACTTCAAGTCTAAAGAGGCTCTGCAACTTGAAGTTATGCAAAAAGCTGTGGATGAATTCAACGAATTGGTTGTACTGCCCGCTTTAGCCAATGCCCGCGGAATCCCCCGCCTGAAGGCACTTTTGCACAATTACCTTGATTGGATAAACATCAAGGGATGCTGCATTTTTATGGCGCTTTCTCAGGAATACGATGATCGACCCGGTCCTATTCGAGACATGCTCGTAAGTGTGCAAAAGGCTTGGATGAAGACCATTTCGCGGGCCTGCAGCATCGCTATTGAAGAGGGCCATTTTGATAAAGATCTCGACCCCGATCAGTTCACATTCAGCGCGCTCGGAATCGCAATGGCCTACAATCACTCGCATAAGTTGCTCGCTGAC
>CAJCIF010000512.1 GCA_903970355.1 Actinomycetota bacterium | reverse complement strand
ATTTAGTCACGCAAAATTAAGCTTGGCAACAAACAGGCGCGTTGTCAAGCTGGTGTGCGGGCTTAGCGGATTGTTTCTGCGCTTTTGCGTTACTGGTTTTAAACGGTATTGTATGCGGTATCATCGCTGATGGCTTCTTCGTCACTGTCTTCGAGAAACTCATCGCTTTCCGGGCTGCTTAGTGTCCAGCGCACTTCGCGCGCCAGAAAATTGATTTGAGCAACAGGCAAGTTTCCGAAGAGTTTGGATGATCTCTCTACTGCGTCTGTGACATCGAGTTTGTAGTAATTGCCGATATCAACCGCTTCATGACCACCGTATTCCATTCTTCCGATAAAGTGATACCAGCCGCGGTAGACACCGACATCAACGTGCAAGAGGTCGGTTTCCTTGTAAAGATCAATACCAAGCTGTTCAAAAACAGAGACTGCCGAAGGGGGGTGAACCTCTTTTCTAACGACAGCGAAGTTAAGGCAGCCCCAACATCGGCATACTTCCGGATTGCCATGCACAATTTTGGCGTAGATCGCTTGCGTTTCCTCAGGATCACAGGAAATCTTCCAGGGACCTATATGTATGCGTTTTAGCGGCATGCCATCCTCGAGCTAGGCACGAATATCGATATGGTTGTTCACCAAATGATCGATGACTCTAAAATATAATGCCCAATATGGGAATTTTGAGAACATTGTGACTGAATCGCTTTATGAAATTGTCCATAATCTCCCCGATCGTGTGCGGGTCAGGCTGAGCGCGCTTCGCTGTGATGACGAGCTTGCCGCAGGTTTGGAAGAGGTGCTCCAAAATGAGCCTGGTGTGCGGGAAGTGCAAGCTAATGCCCGCACTGCCTCACTGACAATTTCATTCAACCCAGCTCTTTTCGATCCACTTCAATGGCTCTCCAGTGCTAGTTTTAACGAACTCAGGAGACCGGTTCTCAAAGCTCAAAAGCTTGCCCAGCCAACTAGCGAAATACGGCGCGCTACATTCGCCTTCGAAAAGCTTGTTAAGCCTGGACAGCAGTTTGTTTTGGGTGCTCTGTCCTTAGCAGTGAGTCTCTCCGGATTGCCTGTGTGGCTAACCAGATCTATTGCTGGAATTGCTCTTCTACCCGTTATCAATCGTGCACTTCAGACTGCCCTGGAAGAGCGCCGGCTAGGAGCTGATGCTCTTGACGCTGGTTCATGTGCCGTCCTTATTCAAGAGGGTCACGTTTTACCAGCCGGCATCATGTTGACATTAATTGGTCTGGGTGAACTGGTGAGAGACCTTGTCACGGAACAATGCGAATTGCAGCTGAAACACCAGTATGCCCTCACGCAAAGATCGGCTTGGTTGGTGCGCGGCGACCATAGGATTCGCGTGCCGATTAGCGATTTGTTGCCCGGCGATCGAATTGTCGTTTATCCCGGTGAGGTAATTGGCATAGACGGATTCGTTATGGAAGGGGGAGGTACTGTTGCGGCAGCCAGTTCCCGATTGGATTTTGCTCCTGTTGAAATCAAACCTGGCGATCTTGTTTCCAAAGATACTGTTTTGATCGAAGGCAAACTCTACATTCGAAACGAACAAGTTTTTGCCAATGACGAACAATCATCAGATCCGGCAAAGGAAAAACAGAAGAAGCAATGGTTGCAGCGTACTCAACTTCACAAGAATGCACTGAAAGCGGGCTATGCAGGCATTCTTCCTATGATTTCTCTTGCTGGGCTGGTCTTTGCCATCACAAGAAATATTGAACATGCCCTGGCCCTTATCTGTTTTGATTTTATAACCGGTGTAAAAATTGCAATACCAACCGCGGTGCTGTCTTCCATGGCCAATGCGGGCCGTCACGGTGTATTTATCAAAAATGCCGCGGCCCTTGAGCAATTGGCTAATTTAGATGTAGTTGTTTTCTCGCGCAGCGGCACCCTCACAACCCTAAAGCCGGTTGTTACGGAGGTATTTGTAGCTGATGGCTTCACAGGCAACGAAGTTACAAGGTTAGCTGCTGCCGTTGCTCAACGGTACAACCATATGGCTGCTTATGCGATTTTCCGCCATGCCAATACCAATCGCATATCGGTGCCTGAACGGCAAGCTTCAAGACTTATCGGTGGGCTTGGTGTGGAAGGACGAGTTGAAGGCAAGACGATCTTGTTTGGCCGCACCAGACTTTTAGAAGAAAACGGCGTTGATTTGGGCAAAGCAAAGGAATTTCTCGATGCCTGCTCGGAGCGCGGAGATTCACGAGCTTGTATTGCAATAAACGGACAGTTAGCCGGCATCATTGCTTTTCAAGATCCCGTTCGGCCTGACGCCTTTGAAACAATCCAAAACTTACGCGCTTTAGGAATCTCTGAAATCGTTATGACAACAGGTGGCAGCAAGGAAGCTGCCGAAGCGTTTGCCAAAAAATTGCAAATCGACCAGGTGCACTACCGCACCTTGCCTCAAGATGAAGCGGCGATCGTCAAATCGTATAAAGATCGTGGCTTAAAGGTAGCACTGGTCGGGGATGATGTGCACGATTCGCTCGCCCTTGAACAAGCCGATCTTGCCATAACATTTCAAACCGGAGCTGAAGTAGCACGTTATAGAGCTGATGTCATTTTGAGTTCCGAGGACTTGATGGATTTTGCCAGAACGATTGAGATTGCCCGTTCAGGTATGCATAGAGCAAGGCAAAATCTTATGTTAGCGACAGTGCCAAATTCATTCGGATTGCTCCTTTCCCTCTTTACGCAAACCAACGTTATTGCGGCTACGCTTCTCAACAACGGTTCTGTTGCCATTGCTGCTCTAAACGGAATTTGGCCTTTGCTAGATAAAGAAAGCGCTAGCTCTGTCCGACATTAGCGGTGAGATGAAACACCTTAGTTAGATGCTCGTTCAGTTTGGCTAAATCGGCTGGTTGGGAGCGGAAACCAACATAGCCATCGGGACGAATAAGATAGAGCGTTTGCCTGGATACACCATAACGATGGTGCAGTGAACCACTCTCGTCGTGTAATATTGCGCCATTTGTCGTTCCTGCACTGGCGGATTTTCCGGAAGAAATCAGATGAAAGACAACATGTTTATCCCAGGGCGGAACGATACCACTTTTGATTTTGGCAAGGGTATCATGGGCAGTGCCATCTTCATCAGCTCCAGCAAAGAGCAAGAGATGATGTTTCGTGTCTTCGAACAAATTGAACAGGCGCATGGTTTTAACACCTTGTTCTAAAGTGCCATCGGGAGCGCGATCACCGGGAGCGGGCCCGTTTTCCAGACTGAGCCAATCCGAAGCTCCCACCCTTTCAATCGACTGACGATATTCGCCAACCAGAGGGCTGTGGCGATAATTGAGCGCTGTCATCGAGAGCACTCTGATCATTCGTTTCTGTACGACGTCATTATTAAGCAAGAGCTGCATAAGGTGATTGCGTATTGATTGCGCAACATGATTGCGTAACGTAATTACTTTGGTGACCGCAT
>CAJCIF010000511.1 GCA_903970355.1 Actinomycetota bacterium | reverse complement strand
CACACGAAGATTTCAGAACTGTATTGCGCGAGCTGACAGGCAGTGCACGGGCACGGGAGCTCTTCGATTACAGTCCGGCTGAGGGAAATGAAAGATTGAGAAAGGCAGTAATGCAACATCTCAACACACAAGGCATCCAATGCAATGACGATGAACTCTTGATTCTAAGCGGCTCTCAACAAGGTATCGATCTGGTTGCCTCGCAATTTGTAGATGGCGGCGATAGTGTTGTTATCGAGCAGCCGACATATTTTTGGGCACTCTGTAATTTCCGCGCTCGGCAAGCCCGACTTCTTGCTGTTGATGTAGACAATGACGGCATGAGAACGGATCTCCTGGAAGGTTACTTGACGCGCTTCAACCCGAAACTGATTTATTTGATGCCGGATTTTCAAAATCCAACCGGTGCGTGTTCTTCAATGGAGAGACGTTTGCGGCTTTTAGAAATTGCTGGGCATTATGGTGTGCCGATCTTCGAAGACAATTTTGCCTCAGAATTGCGCTATGACGGTGAGCCGCTCCCCTCCTTGCGATCGCTTCCGAAGGGAGAGCAATTCGTTATTCATCAAGGCACTTTCTCAAAGGCCCTCTGTCCAGGCTTACGCGTTGGCTGGCTGGTGGCACCGGCAGAAGTAATTGCCAGATTGAAAATTGCCAAACGGGCCTGCGATCTCTCCACAAACTCGATCGCTCAAGTTGTCCTGGCGAGTTTTCTGGAAGGCGGATTGTATAAGGAACATCTTTCAAAAGTGACGGCCGTTTATAAGAAGCGTCGCGATGCGATGTTGGCGGCCTTTAATCGGCATGTCGCACCGATTGAATTGCCTCGCTCAGTCGGCTCACTGCGCGTCGCTAAGAACACTACTTGTTCGGCACCACAGGGCGGGCTCTTTATTTGGGCCAAATTGCCGGATGGTATTTCCTCACGAGATCTTCTAAAACTGGCGGAACAAAACGGAGTCTCTTTTTCTCCCGGCGATCTCTATTTCGTCACGGAAGAACAAACTCCTTACTTCCGACTTTGTTTCATTCAAACCGATGAAGCGGCAATCGAGCGCGGAATGGAGCGTCTTGGTGTCGCTATCAAACAGCTTTTCGAGCGGGTTTCAAGAGGGCGCAACTCTCAAGGATCCAGCTACAAGAATAACGAAAACGTTTTAGTTTAAGGTATCAAATATGGTGCCTATCTGTAGTACCTGGAGGTAAAAATGGTTACAAGTGCAAAAGAAGTGCAAGGCAAGAAACTTACCGGCACCGATCAAGTAAAAAAGGCGCTTCCGCAAATGTTAAAGGGCGGCGTCATTATGGATGTCGTCAATGCCGAGCAAGCAAGAATCGCCGAAGAAGCAGGCGCCGTTGCTGTAATGGCATTGGAGCGCGTCCCTGCTGATATTCGCGCCGATGGTGGCGTTGCACGTATGAGCGATCCCGAGTTGATTGCTCAAATTATCGAAGCCGTTTCCATTCCAGTAATGGCAAAAGCACGCATTGGCCATTTCGTAGAAGCTCAGATCTTAGAAGCCCTCGGTGTAGATTGCATCGATGAAAGTGAAGTACTCACACCGGCTGATGAAGAGTTCCATATCGACAAAACGAAGTTCAACGTACCCTTTGTTTGTGGTTGCCGCAATCTTGGTGAAGCTCTGCGCCGCATCGGTGAAGGTGCTGCCATGATTCGCACCAAAGGTGAACCTGGCACAGGCGATGTCGTCGAAGCTGTACGTCACGCCCGCAAGATAATTGGCGAAATTCGCCAATTAACAGTATTACCGCGCGAAGAAAGAATGACTTTTGCAAAAAATATCGGCGCGCCGTTCGAACTGGTAAATGAAGTAGCGGAAACCGGTCAACTTCCGGTCGTCAACTTTGCTGCCGGTGGTATAGCGACTCCTGCTGATGCTGCGTTGATGATGCAATTAGGTGTTGAAGGTGTATTTGTCGGTTCAGGCATATTCAAATCTGGTGATCCGTTAAAGAGAGCCGTTGCTATTGTCAAAGCAACAACGTTCTATAAAGATGCCAAAGTACTGGCAGAAATTAGTCGCAATCTTGGTGAGCCCATGGTGGGCAGAACAGCCCGCGATCTAAAACCGGAAGAAACCATGTCTTCGCGCGGTTGGTAGCAGGAATCAGGACCATTCAGTGGAGACTCTGGAATGAAAAAGAAGATTGGTGTACTTGCTTTGCAAGGTGATTTTGCCGAACACATTCATGCCATAGAAAGATGTGGAGCAACCGCATTTGAGGTTCGCAAATCATCAGACTTGGATGCGGCGGACGGTCTAATCATTCCAGGCGGAGAATCGACGGCAATCGCTAAATTGACTGGCGATAACAGTGACCCCGTATTTGATACCATACGTGCCCGTCTCAATGACGGCATGCCGGTTTATGGTACTTGTATGGGGTCCATATTTCTGGCTAAGGAAATTGAAGGATCAACGCAAGGGCGGCTTGCTGTCATGGATATCAAAGTTCGCCGCAATGCATTTGGCCCGCAAAGAAACAGTTTTCAGACTGAGTTGCCGATAAAATGCCTTGGTGAACCGGCTTTTCCAGCCATTTTCATCCGGGCGCCTATTATTCTTTCCTGTGGACGCAATGTCGAAGTTCTTGCCACCATGCCGGAGGGGATAGTGATGGCAAGACAAGATAATATGCTGGTCAGCGCTTTTCATCCCGAAATAGCGGACGATTACCGAGTGCATTATTACTTTTTGAAAATGCTTGACAATCCTGCCGTCGCCTCAAAAATTGCCTCTGTACAAAGCTCAGCCGACCAGCTTTTAGCGGGCTAAATGAGAATCCTCAAAGCAATTGTGTGCGCCTGAGATGCACGTTTCGTTACGATTACCGGATGTTCTCTTGACATTGACAATTGAATAACGCTTTAATATCGGTGTAAACTCGGTTCGCTATGCACCAATGGCGATACCACGTATCCACATCGCAGCAGCGCTTGTGTTACGTATTTATAAGCCAGCGCGAAAAGCCTCAATAGCGCGGAACAACAAAACCTACCAGGCGTCCGCTCATTTATCGAGCACCAATGCACGATCCCCACGCGAAAGGTACTAAACGTGAGAATTGCCCAAGTTGCGCCGTTAACGGAATCCGTCCCCCCCAAAATGTATGGTGGAACCGAAAGAGTAGTTTCCTGGCTTACTGAAGAGTTGGTAAGGCAAGGTCATGAAGTAACACTATTTGCCAGCGGTGACTCACAAACAGCAGCCGAGTTGGTATCAGTATGCGGGAAGGCACTACGCCTCGACCCAGATTGCAAAGACCCTTTTGCTCGACATGTTCTTCTCATAGCAGAAGTGACCAAGCGCGGTCGGCAATTCGACATCATTCACTCACACTTAGACTATTTTCTTTTCCCGTACTTACGGATGACAAATGTCCGCTCCATTCATACAACACATGGGCGTCTCGATATTCCGGATCTCAAGCCTCTTTACGAAGAGTTCTACGATATGCCGTTGGTATCAATTTCCAACCACCAACGCACACCCGTCAGTACAGCTAACTGGTTAAGCACGGTCTATCATGGCTTGCCGGAAGACATGTATGCCTTTAATGAAAATCCAAGTGACTACCTGCTTTTCCTCGGACGCATATGTCCGGAAAAGCGCTGCGATCGCGCCATCGAAATTGCTGAAAAAGCCGGACGCAGACTCGTTATAGCAGCGAAAGTAGATCCAGTAGATACCGAGTATTTTGAAAACGAGATCAGACCTATGATTGACCGTTCACCGCTTGTGGACTACATCGGTGAAGTCAACGATGCTCAGAAAAATGAATTGATTGGCAATGCCAAAGCAATGCTCTTCCCAATTGATTGGCCGGAACCTTTTGGTTTGGTCATGATTGAATCATTCGCTTGCGGAACGCCTGTTATCGCGTACAAGTGCGGTTCCGTTCCCGAAATCATCGAACACGGTATTACTGGGTTCCAAGTCCACAATATGGAAGAAGCCGTTCAATGTGTCGACCAAATTGATACAATCGACCGTCGCGTCTGCCGCGATGTATTCATGAAGCGCTTCACTTCCCGTCGTATGGCCTCGGATTATGTGGATCTCTATCAACAATTGATGGATCCAAACGCCGAAGCTCGTCAGCTGCTACCTTTCTCCAACAAACTACGCCGCCCCGCTCCCCTCAAAAAGTAAGCGACGCGAAGTCGTAATTTGCCAACCCCATAACTCCGCACCTCGTGCGGCGTCCGCACCCGTGCAGCGACATCCGCACTTCTCCGGCTTCCGCACCCGTGCAGCTACATTAAGCTGCATCCGTTCAACTCGCCGGTCGTCCGCGTGTCCTTCCCGCAGCCTACAAACAAACGCGCCCCAAAATATTCGGCTCCGGTCAGATTTTCCGCGAAACTGAGGCCCAAAGCCCTCCTCCGTTTCGTTTTTTTATGACGGCAGATTTTTAGCTAACTTTCTAGCAACTTGATTTTTTTGACAAATGGCGACCGGTTCCAGCCGCGATCGCAACCATAATCAGCTTCCGCAAAAAAACGATAGATTTTTAGCTAGTTTTCTGTCAGCGAGAAATTTTGAAAAATGGGGATCCGTTCCGGTTTTGAACGGTCCGAAAGCGTCAGCTTAGTGGTCGAATTTCTGACGGACCCGTTTTTGAAAAAAAAGTCCACTGAAACCGTCTGTTTTGCCGGGATGGCTTTGCCTTTTGGCATGGTGAAAATACGGGTTCTGTGGGAGATTCACCAATGACCGTTCATGCTTGAGGTAATAGCATTAGGTACTTCCTGACAAGTGCTATGGATACCCCAAACAATCGATTATTAGGTGAAGCATTCAGCTCGGATGGCTTAGCAGCCAAGCTCCGCATTTCAAACGATGCGTTCTTTTTGCCTCATAACAATACCCAGGTTGACTTTACCGTCGGAAGTCCAAGTTCGAAAGAAAGCTCCATTATGACGACAGCCACGGCAGCGGTTGTTCTGGGCCTTACTCTCTACTTTGCGGCTCGGCACCCAGGAACAAGGCGCTTACTTGAGCAATCGGGGGTAGCTTTTGACCGAATG
>CAJCIF010000510.1 GCA_903970355.1 Actinomycetota bacterium | reverse complement strand
TGCCTGGAGCTTTGGCGTTCACGAGCCCGAACAGTACAATCCATCTGTTGAAACTTGATCGGCAACAAAGGAACTTCTACAACCAGACGTAAGGTCGTGTTATTTGCTGTTTGCTCGATCTTCACAGTGACGAATCAATCGAGAGAGCTTAAAGTTCAATCCTTCGGCAATGCTTGCAACAACACCGAAGCTGGGGCACCGTTTGCCTCTTTCTATGTCACTTATAAACGCACGGTCCACGCCTGAAAGATGCGCGAGTTCTTCCTGCGACAATCTAAGACGTTTGCGACGCATAGAAATGACTTCGCCTAAACAAATGATCAAGTCTTCGTGCATTTCCAGTCTGCTAGCCATCTCCAGCCCCTATGTTCCTAGAATAATCCACGATGTCTCGCGCAAATTCTGGCAAGTCCCTCCTTCCATCTTCATTGGTAAAGACAGGAAAGAAGTGCCATAGTTCCACAATTTCACAGTTCCGTTAAACAAAACGCTACGGGTAGCTGCTACCCGTAGCGCTCGTTAAGCCGGTTTTGGCCTTTTACTTTTTAGGCAGTGCTGCTTCGCCAACGCGGTGAATATCTGTCGCCTGATACTTTTTGAAAGTTTCCTCAGCGCGCTTGAGTTGGTCGTCGTTTACGCAATGTACAGCAATAAGGATGTTGCCATCGCGAAGTTTTCCTTCATACATTTTGGCTTCGTATTCGGGAATTCCCATACCAACTAGAGCACCAGTTACGCCACCAACTGCTGCGCCAACAGCTGCACCGCTTAGTGCCGCCATTATTGGTCCAGCTGCAATAAGCGGCCCAACTCCAGGAATAGCCAGAGCACCGATTCCAGCCAAAAGACCTAATGTGCCACCCAATATGCCACCAGTGCTGGCGCCTGTTACAGCTCCTTCGGGAGCTTTTGTCGAATTATCGTGCACGAAATCTTTGGTCCCTTCTTTGTCTGGGAAAAGAGCGGAAATTTCGGCATCCGCAAAATAATCTGCTTTCAAAGCATTGACTAGATTTTCTGCTTCCAGTCGGCTATGTACGATTCCAATTACTGATTGATTCATTACGATCTCCAATTGTTTGTTTTTAAGGGATATTCTTCTAGTGCGATTTTGGTGCCACCGTCAATTCGTTTTCTATCGATGACACATTGCGACAGCTCTTTACCAAGGTTTCCACTCGTCCCTTTTCGATATCACTATCGACAGGACCTTTCAAAGTAACGACACCGTTGGAATAAAGAATTTTGACGTTCTTAGCGTCCATCGAAAGACCTCTTCCGCGCATAATTGCACGTCGGATTGCAGCGAGGGTTTTTACATCATTTTTTTTGTTGTCCTGTTTTTGAGCCGTTACAGAATCAGGGCTCGCTGCACCTCTATTCTGAGCAGAGTTATCAGCCTTCGGCTCCTGGGCGAAACTAGCTCCCGAACCCAACGAGAATAAAAGACAAGCGGCAATTATTGCGGGAAATCGCATTTGGTACTCCTTAGAAATGGTTTTACTTTGAATTACGAGGTTAAGAACTAAGCGGCTTCCTGATGAACTACCAAATCAACCAGGTCCTGTACAGCCCGTTGCAGAAAATTTTGCGTTTGCATTCGCCGCAATCTCTTTGAGGCTTTCCGCCGTGAAGGCGGTTTTGGCTTGGACTCGGTCAACTCACTTGGCTGGAGTCTTTCCATCCAAACGGTTTTTGGTGAAGGCTTAATAGCATAAGTTGGATCTATCAGCATAATCTTGTCCACAAAAAGGGATTCCGTTTTCGTAGAGCGCCTTTTTCACAAGAATGTTCCATATGCGAATAGACTGGCGAAACTTTTGGCTCAGCCGTTTGTCAGCTTGGCATCTTCACTTTGTCTTGCCTGTCCCACACTCGTAGTTTGTGGCAAAGTTTGAAAAATTTAGCGGCATCGGTGGACACCTTCAACTCTACAAAACCTTCATCGATCGAACTGTCAATGCCTGCTTTTGTCAAAAGAAGCGTTGCAGCATTGTTGTAAGCGATGAATTTTAAATGGGCAAAGGCATCCGAAAGGAAATCTTTCGCTGTAGCCTCATTTGCTAACATCGCGGCACCATCCGGAGAAACAACTACCGCGACAGCATCAAACAGAACAGATGGCCCACCATTAATCTTAAAGTCTGCATCTATGTGTGAACCGTCGCTTGCATCAATACCCCCAATAGTAGGAGCGATGATGGCGATGTCTGTACCCTCCTTAGCGGCAGCCGCTTTCAACGAACTCAAGCACTTCACATCGGCACCGTCCGATACAAGAATGCCAAGCTTCCTGCCCTTAAAGTTGTTTGGTCCATTCTTTAAAATGCTCAGTTCAGGTGATGGTGGCAGTTCCTTTTTTGTGGGTTTAGCTGCTTTTGCTGGAGGCGGCATAGTTTTCATTCCTAGACCGTTAGCTACCTTTTGGGCGAAGTCCTCATCAATATTTTGCAGATGGCCTACCATTAGTTCTCGAATTGAGAGTTTCTCAACTTTCGACAATTCGAAGATCAAAGCATCGGCCATGTGGTCCTGTTCGATGGAAGTTTGGCTAATGTAAAACTGCCTCGCTTGGCTGTAGTGATCTGCAAACGTTTCAGAACGATGGCGTCCTTTAGGCCCCTTTAGCTCTTCTGGAAAACTTGAAAAGCCAGTTGCTGGATTTTCGCGCGGACCACCGAATGAGTTGGGCTCGTAGTTTACTCGGCCTTTCAGATTTTGCATTGCCATGTGTCCATCTTGCTGGAAATGCATCATCGGACATTTTGGAGCGTTTATTGGGAGCTGTGCAAAATTTGGCGAACCGAGGCGCTTCAATTGAGTATCCAGATATGAAAAATTGCGAATCTGCAGCAATGGGTCATTAGAAAAATCAATGCCCGGAACAATATTGGAGGTGCAAAAAGCAACTTGTTCTGTTTCTGCGAAAAAATTGTCTACGGTGCGATCCAACACCATTCTGCCAACTTTTTGAATTGGCACCAGTTCTTCCGGGATAAGCTTTGTTGGATCCAGGACGTCGAAATCAAACTTGTTGACAAAATCTTCATCAAATAATTGCAGCCCCAGCTCCCATTCAGGAAAGCTTCCTTGCTGAATCGAATTCCATAAATCGCGCCTGTGAAAATCTGGATCGGCGCCATTGATCTTCACCGCTTCATTCCATAAAACAGATTGCAAACCTTGTTTCGGCTTCCATATAAATTTGACAAAGGTACTTATACCTTCTGCATTTACGAGACGATATGTGTGCACACCGAATCCTTCCATGAAACGGAACGATCTCGGAATGGCGCGATCGGACATGGTCCACATCACCATATGCATCGCTTCAGGAGTGAGCGAGATAAAGTCCCAAAAATTGTCGTGCGCAGTGGCTGCTTGCGGAAATCCAGTATCCGGCTCATCTTTGGCCGCATGAATCAAATCTGGAAATTTGATACCGTCTTGAATGAAGAAGACAGGTATGTTGTTTCCAACGAGATCCCAGTTACCTTGCTTTGTATAAAATTTTACTGCAAAGCCACGCACATCTCGTGCTAGATCGGCCGAACCCTTGTTGCCTGCTACTGTTGAAAATCTCACGAATAGCGGTGTTTTCTCGCCGGCACGTTGAAATATGTCTGCCTTCGTAATCTTAGAAAGTGATTTATAAGTTTCAAAATAACCATGTACGCCAAAACCGCGAGCATGCACCACCCGTTCCGGGATTCTCTCATGATCAAAGTGGAAAATCTTTTCGCGTACGACAAAATCTTCCAGGAGGGTCGGTCCACTGGAGCCGACCTTAAGTGAGTTTTGATCGTCTGAGACGGGTACTCCCTGTTGGGTTGTGATTGTCGAATTGGGATCGGACGAGGTTTGGTGCAGTTCGCCACCTTTTCCAGCTTTGCTATCTTTTTTCATGAATTCCTCAAGGGCATTTATTGACTTAGACGGGTAGTCGAGAGCCCGAGCATAACTCAGGCTCTCTTGATGGACAGTCACTATGGAGTGTGCAAGCAGCCTTTTCGAGGCTGCCTGCAATAATGCTTGCGAGACTAGTCGTGGGCCTTTATTTCGTAGCCACTTTGCAGACGCTCTTTCTTCTCTTCTTTTATTTCAGAGACTAGCTGGTCTTTATAATCTTTCGCATTAGTTGCTAGCATACCGGCAGCAGCGCTCGCTTTATAACCGACTCGCACTCCTGATCGCAAAGCTTTTTTGAGATATGCCCTGCCAGATTCGCTGCATAAAGCTGCTATGGCAACAATTGCTCCGATTCCCCATATGTTCATGTCTATACTCCTAATTTAATTTACTATTTCTTCGACGTAGCTCTACTGCTAGTCAACAAAGCTTTGCCTTTCGGAGGAGGACTTTTGGCAAGTTCTTCCTTACGTTTGCTCACTTTCTCAGCCAAGGCTTCCAGATCGATTCCTGATTCCCGGAGAGATTCAAATATTTCCTTTTCTTCTTCCTCAACA
>CAJCIF010000509.1 GCA_903970355.1 Actinomycetota bacterium | reverse complement strand
GATCAGCCAGGCTAGCCATTAAGCTCGCCTCTATTGGCGGTTTCTTCGGAAGGAAGCTATAAATTTTGCATCGTCTCTACAGCTTCGAAACAACTCTTGCCGGTTGACCGCGCACTATTGTATCGGCCAAGACGTCTCTTGTGACAATAGACCCAGCGCCAATAATTGCTCCATCTCCAACGCAGACTGAGGGAAGAAAAATAACTCCTGCGCCTACTTTTACTCGATTGCCCAACTTGGCTGATTGAACGAAACTTTCGTCGTAGCCGCGTTCGCCAAAAAAATTATCATTGGTAAAAGAGACATGTATGCTAATAAAGCAATCATCACCGATGGAACAATTACCAGCAACAACAGAATGATTTAGTATTCGCGATCGCTTGCCAATTGTGACAGCCCAAGAAATATTGCTAAGGGGTCCGATTATGCAGCTTTCGCCAATCTTCACCTTCTCGCGAATTGAGGACTTGTCACCGATCAGGCAAGAAGGGCCGATCTGCGCATCGTAGTATATGGTCGATGCGTGACCGATACTGCAGTTTTCGCCAATCACCACTTTCTGCTCGTAGACAATTTTTCTCGGAAAAGGGCCCGGGCCTTTTGGAACCTTCCCGACGTATGCAAATGGAAATATTTCTGTACCGTCTCCGATGACCGTGTGCGGCTCTATTACAACGTGAGGATGAATAACAACATTGTCACCAATTACAACATCTTGGCGAATCACGGCAAAGGGATGAATGGTTACATTGTTCCCTATTTTGTCCGTCTCGACGGAAGCCTTGTCACTTATGCTGCTCATAGACTCACCGCCAACTGCGCCGATATTTCGTTGCCGTTAGTTCTTTCTTTTAGATTGCTGAAATATGGCGTGTTCAGCCTGCGATGAGGCGAGCATCAATGCTCTGAAGCCTATTTGATCCATATTGGCGGATCCAAGTTGTACAGATCTCCTGGAAATTTTTGCCGCTACTTTTGGCGCAGACTTTAATCGCAAATTTTCGATTGACTTGATCCATTTAGTTATGAATAGGGGGCGCATACATTGCTCCGTGGGATGAGATTTCAGCATGCCTCGGAATTACTGTGCAAGTAAAGTAGCCAAATATCAAATAGAGCCTAATGAAGTAGCTTTTATAAAGCGATCGGTTGTCGTTCATGCATTGGTGGTGACTCCCCCAAACGAACTCTACCGACATATAACCCTATTAGATGTTCACGCACGATTCAATGCTTGACAAAATCGTTGGGCATTAAGGCTGGGGCGATGGCGCCGCTGTAATGGAGGAATCCTTCAGTCATGGAATGCACGTATCACTTTGAGGCACCGTTATTAAAATCGCTTTCCGGTGTATCCCCGAGAGGATCAGGGAGTCCTCGCATGACCCATCCGGCCTGGTATTCGTTCATGTCACCAGCAACCATGCCGACGGACAAAACCTTAACCGTCGAACCAAAGACAGGAAACCAACGTGCCAATCCGAACAAATTTGGCTGAGTTGTTGTGAACAAATAAAAACCCTTTATGTCGTTGACATTATCGTCAAAGCTTTCTGCCAAATGTTGCAGCTCCTTTGGAGCTAAGCGGGCGACATCGCTGGGAGTGAGCAACTGCAGTTGATTTGGGGCCAACTGCGACACCTGTTTCATAAAGGATACCCAGTCTTCCTCAGACATCTCCCCGTGATCCCATTTCATGCGATTTGTTGCATCGGAAAAGTTCCCATCTCGAAGCATTTTTGCTACTTCTGCAGCGCCATCCGAACGGCGCCTTTGCTTTGATGCCTCAGATTCATCACCGGTATACACACTAAAATCTTCACTCTTATCGTCGGATTCAGCGCTAAATTTGAACCGCTTAAGTTTGTTGTCCAATTGCGTAAATTCGACATTAGGCAAATTGACATAGGATTGTGGGTTTGTTGTCCTTGCGCGCTCGATGCTTTGAAAAGCAGAGTCCATCAAAGTTTGCTCTTCGTTAGTCATGGCCTTCAGTTTAGTCTCAATATCTATCCGATAGGCGTCATCGTGGAGAACCTTTGACGCCTCTCCTAAGAGCGACATTGCCTCAGCATTTGCTTGCTCGGGAGTCTTTGGATGGTCAAAAGATAATTGCTATGGTGCAGTCATAATAACCTCATCGGTAAAGAATTACACCCTTGCGCGAATATGGTTATTTAATCACCACCCGTGGAGGCGGAATCTGGAGCTCGATTTTATTTCCAAGTGTTTTACCACACTCACCTTCTAGTTCCACAGATGATACCACTCCTCCATTCGTGTATAGCTTCGCGTTGGCGAATGCTTTACAGGCTTGGTCGTAATCGCCGTACATGCTAGGACGTTCTGTATTCAGGGTATTCGTCATGATGTCGAATACGCGTTTCCGCTCAAATTCTGTCATCTCACCTAAGGTTTTAGCTGCTTCTTTTTGCAGTATTTCGCTAGAAGATAAGGCAGACGTTTCGATAGCGATGGCTTCGACAAATGCTTCCCCAGAGTTAGTCGGGTGCGGGTAATTGGATAACCTGGGAATAAATGTCATATTGCTAACCTCAAGGCAAGTTTAGTCGCGAACGGGTAAATTCGGGTTCACTGAGAGATGATAGGTGCACCGGAAAATTACGACGTTTCTAACTTGTTAAAAACGACCGTGACTTTGGTCATGAATCCGCCGCCCTGCATTTAAGCCGACAAGGCGTGATTCCAAATGCGGTGCCACTTCAAAGGTTGTAACCGTTCACGGTATCAAATGTTTGGTAGTTGATCGAATTTGGATGAACGTATTGTGGTGCCCAAAGCATTACGAAAGTCATGTTCTTATCTCGTTTAACAGATTCAAAACATCTTTGCTTAGTGGCAGAGCTATCTTGCTATCAAATCCTGCAAATGTTCTTGTCGCGATTGTTGCAGCTCGTCTTAACTGAGGAGCTATGCTGACCTTTCAAAGGTGCGCCGCACATGCCTTGAATTATTGCAGCCGCCGATTCTTTACTGATGAGGTTATTATGACCAATCAACAACAATTATCTTTTGACCATCCAAAGACTCCTGAGCAAGCAAATACTGAGGCGACGTCGCTAAAGCAAGAGGCCTCGAAGGCCTTTTGGAATGATGCTTATAAAAATGAGATAAAGACTACCCTGCAGAACATGACACCCGAAGAACAAACTCTGATGGCTTCGGCTTTCAAAACCATTGATGGTACCGGAACGGCAAGCTCGCATTTACCTCATGTCGAATTGACACCACTGGACAGCGGAATTACACAGGTCAGTTTTAGCCGGAATGTCCAAATGGGCGAAAAATTTAGTGTGTACATTGGGGAAGAAACTGAGGCATCAAAGCAAAAGCGTCTTTCAGAAAACGCAGCAGAAGTTGCAAAAATGCTTCGAGATAGGAAACTTAAAGATGCAACCAACCGAATGGCAAAGGAATGTGGAGAGTCTGAGGAGGACTGGGTATCCTTCATGAAGCAAGTGTCTAAGTTGGCTCCCAATCAACTGCAATTGCTTACACCCAGTGATATCGCCAAATTAACTCCCAATGAGCGTAATCATTTGGCAAAACAATTTTGTGAACTCGACTTTTGCCCTGTTAGTGGCGAGAATCTGGAAAACAATTATTATTACGCGACTACTCAGCCAAACTGGTTTGGTTTGGCAAGAACGTTGCCTATTCTATTCCCCCACATCTACAATTT
>CAJCIF010000508.1 GCA_903970355.1 Actinomycetota bacterium | reverse complement strand
ATGCATATTTGTACATCAACTTGGGAGTACGATGAGCGCTTACGACATTGATTTCATAAGGCACGCCGAATTCGATCAAAATCTCTTCGGCGTGTTGCAACGTGTCATAGTCGGATTCGCTTCCCATTACGATTCCGACTTTTGGATTTGTCATTTTTCTGCAATCCTATTAATGCTTGCTCGTTCTTGAATTTAGTGCTTGAAGCAGCGTTGTCCCGTAAAGAGCATTGTTATGCCGGCAGCTTCACAGGCAGAAATTACATCTTTATCTTTGATGCTGCCGCCCGGCTGAACGATAACAGAAATGCCGGCTTTATGGGCGGCTTCTATGTTGTCGGTAGCAGGAAAGAAAGCATCACTGGCGAGCACGGCTCCTTTCGCTTTCTCGCCTGCTTGGGCAAGGGCAATTTCAACACTGGCAATGCGGCTCGTTTGACCGATGCCAAATCCCAGTGAGACGCCGTCTTTAGCAATGAATATGGCATTGGAAGTCAAATGCTTAACGACAGACCAGGCAAACGCGGCATCTTTAATACGTTCATTTTGTTTGGCATTGCCAGCGACTACTTGGAACTGATCCGGTTGCACGGGCGGCTCAATATCTTTTTCAAGAATATAGCCAAAGTCTTCGAGATCTCGTACGTGCCAAATTGGGCCATTGGTGGCATCCAGAACTGATTTCTTGAGTTGGAGAACGCGCACGTTTTTCTTGGCTTTGAAAACAGCAAGAGCTTTTTCATCAAATGTCGGCGCAACGACAATTTCAACGAATCCTTCAATTACCTTTTTGGCAATATCTTCGGTTACTTCATCGGTAAATCCGTAGATGCCACCGAAAGCTGAAATTGGATCGGTTTCATAGGCTTTCTGAAAAGCTTCCGAAAGGGTGGCACCAGTAGTGACACCACATGGATTGTTGTGCTTGATGATGCATGCCGCCGGCCGGGCCAGGTCACGCAATATTTTTACCAAACAATATGTATCTGTAATGTTATTGGCGGAAAGTTCCTTGCCTTGCAATTGAATGAAAGGTGGAAACGATTCCAAACTGGATTCTTCTTCTTTATCGCTTGCGTACCACACCGCTGCCTGATGCGGGTTTTCACCGTAACGAAGCGATTGGAACTGCGCCAGGTTTATGTTGAGAGATTTCGGCAGGCTCGATTCATTTTGACCTTCCGTCAAACTTCCCATATAGGTGCTAATTTGACTGTCGTATTTGGCTGTGCGCACGAAAGCTTGATGAGCCAGTGAAAGCCTGTGAGTCTCCGAAAATTTGCCTTCTTTTTCAAAGGTTTCGGCTGCTTCTTCGTATTGGCTGGGTGAAGAAATTACCGCAACTCGCTTACAGTTCTTGGCGGCGGCACGCAACAAGCTGACCCCGCCTATATCAATGAACTCAATCATTTCTGCCTGACTGAGACCCAGTTTCAATTTTTCTTCAAAGGGATAGAGATTGACGATCACTAAATCTATAGAAGGAATACCGAGTTCTTTCAAACTCTTTTCGTCTTCCGGTATCGGTCTGGCTAGTATGCCGCCAAAGATTTTGGGATGAAGCGTCTTAACGCGGCCACCGAGAATTTCTGGAAACTGAGTGATCTCGTCAACCGGAGTGGTTTGAAATCCTTCTTCGCTCAAGAATTTGGCTGTGCTTGTCGTCGCTACGATTTTAAGCTCGTCCTTTTTCTGCAGTCGCTTGAGAAACTCAACCAAACCATCTTTGTGATAAACACTCACTAACGCTGTAATCATTTGAACACCTTGTTGTACTTACCTTAATCAATCAATCGATTTTCTTGCACTTCTAAAAATTGCCAATCCGTGTGGTTCGGCCGGACGGGGAAGAGTCGCCACTGCCGCACTAGTTTTGAGTGAAGTAGTGGAGTTTTCTTCCAGAGCCGGTGAATTCATGGACGTCCAGGCAGGATGCTGTGTCCAGCGCACGAACGCTTCTGGGTGCGGCATCAATCCAAAGACGTTGCCAGTATTGTTTGTCAATCCGGCAATGAGATCGAAGCTGCCATTTATATCATTTCCATAGCGCAGACAGGCGAAGGAAGTTACATAACTTTCCATGCCGGGTGCAACTTTCAACTGGCCTTCCCCGTGTCGAACCGGCAAATCAAAGCGTTCTATACCGCTTAAGAAGGCGCACTTAACTTTCGGGTCTACAACGAGCGATACCCAACGATCTACAAATCTGCCCGTGGCATTGTGAATAAGACTGGCGACATGATTGTTATTCTGAGGTGGCGGTAGTATTCCCAATTGGACAAGAACCTGAAAACCGTTACATGTTCCTAAAAGAAGTGAGCCCTGGGCAACATATTCTTTTAAAAGCTCATCAAATTTGTCTTTCAGTTTTAGGGCCAGCACTTTACCGCTTGCAATTTCATCGCCAAAAGAAAAGCCACCTGGTATCACCATAAGTTTGAATTTTTTGATCATGCTCGGCTCATCTAAAAGATCCGAAACATGCACTAATTGGGGCGTGAAGCCTGTTGTGGATAGGGCATAAGCCGTTTCCACTTCGCAATTTATGCCATCGCCGGCAAGCACCAGAGCTTCTGGATTTGTCATCATGCATTCTCCTCGTTAGTCAAAAGGAAGCTGGGTATTCCAGGCCTGTTCAAGTGCTTTTCGATCTAAATTGAATAAGGTCGTTTTGTTTTTCGAAATGGTCAAAGAAGGTTCTTCAGTCACTTCGCCAATCTTGATCAAGTTATCTTTTCCGAATAGTTGTTCGATTTTGTTCTCGTTCTGTTTCTGAACGGTGATAACAATGTGACCTGGTCCTTCACCAAAGAGGGCCGGTACAGCATCTTCAAGACTATCTAGGTTGACGGTTGCACCAAACTCTGAACCAATCACAGACTCGGCCAAGGCAACGGCCAGTCCGCCTTCGGAAAGATCGTGGGCACTGCGCACCAGTTTCTCACGCATGCTCTTGTGCAGTTTTTGATAGAGATCTTTAGCAAGGGTAAGATTGAGTGAAGGCAGTGAGTTGCCTTTATGGCCTGAGACATCTTCAAAATGAGAAGTATTCAGCCCGACTGTTCCAGCTTTCAATAAATAGATGCCGTCGCCTTTTCCTTTGAAATCCATCGTCACTGCTTCTTCGATATCAGGAACATGTGCGATAGCCGAGACAAGCAGGGTAGGTGGAACTGAGAGCCGGACAACGCCATCGTCAAAATCGTTTTTCATGCTGTCTTTGCCGGAAATAAGCGGGCTTTCGTAAGCAATGACGGCGTCATATAGCCCCTGGCAAGTTTTGACAAGCATTCCTAAATACGCTTTTCCTAGTTTGTTTTTTGGTGAATCAACCGGATCTGGCCAACAGAAATTGTCCAGAAGCGAAATCGTTTTTGGATCCGCTCCCACACAAACAAGGTTGCGAACCGCTTCATCAACAGCACTCAAGGCCATTAAGTAAGCATCCGTTTCGCTCAAACGCGGGGCAAGGCCGTTTGATACAGCTAAGCCGCGTTTGTCACCCAAAACAGGAGTAAGGACGGCAGCATCGCACGGCGCATTTTGACGTCGTCCCATAAGCGGCTTAATGACAGACATAGCTTGCACTTCGTGGTCGTACTGTCTAACGATCGATTCTTTATTGGCAATATTGGGATGCGCTAAAAGCTTAAGCAGGATTTGACCATAATCAACTTGTGGTTGTTTTGGATCTTGTTTGATTTGAGGAGGACTATATTCTGCTTCCAGTTTTAAGGTAGGCACTCCTTTGTGCAAAAACTCGAGCTCCAGTGCTCCGATAAGTTTGCCCTGGCGTTCTACTTCGAATTTGCCGGATTCATTAAATACGCCGATCGCGCTCACTTCAACATGATGCTTGTCGGCTATTTTCTTTAGCTTTTCAAATTGATTGGTTGCTATAGTCATGCGCTCTTGAGATTCGGATACGACGATTTCCCAGTCGGCTAGACCTTGATATTTGGTAGGTACGGATTCGAGATCGATTTTTGCTCCGCCTGTTAGTTCGGCCATTTCACCTACAGAAGAGGAAAGACCTCCGGCGCCGTTATCGGTAAGGGCAGTAATGAGATTTTGATCGCGTGCCTCCAGAACGAAGTCGAGCACTCGTTTTTGCGTAAAGGGATCGCCAATTTGGACGGCTGTAACAGGAGAACCTTCGTGCAGTGCTTCGGAAGAGAAGGTGGCACCATGCACGCCATCTTTTCCAACTCGCCCACCTGCCATCACAATGATGTCGCCCGGCTGAGCATATTTTTTATAACCCAGACGATCGCCGACTTTCTTGGGCAATATGCCGCCTGTACCGCAGAAAACCAGAGGTTTGGCACGGTAGCGATCGTCAAAGAATACCGCTCCATTTACCGTGGGAATGCCGCTTTTGTTGCCGCCATCCTGAATGCCTTTTCGTACGCCGTCTAAGATTGTTTTGGCCGGTAATAACTTCGGCCTTTGGGCAAGCTTTTCACTCGGGTAAGCAAAGCAGAGAATATCAGTATTGAAAATTGGCTTAGCACCAAGGCCGGTGCCAATCACATCACGATTGACACCAAGAATGCCCGTTAAAGATCCGCCATAGGGCTCAAGGGCCGAAGGCGAATTGTGAGTTTCTACTTTAAAGCAGATGGCATTAGTTTCGTCCCAATCAACGACACCGGAGTTATCGACAAAAACAGAAAGAAGATCTTTGCGCTTGTGTGAGAGATCGCTTGTTGCCTTTTGAATAAAGGACTTATAAAGACTCTCTATTTTGCTCTTCTTCGACTCCGGAGAACTCTTGTCTGTAAATTCAATTGTGGCATTGAAAATTTTGTGCTTGCAGTGTTCGCTCCAGGTTTGAGCAATCACTTCTAGTTCTAAATCGGTCGGCGAAGAAGGCAAGCCTACCTTTTTGCGTTCGCTTTCAACTCTGGGATCGGCAAAGTGCTTTTGAATAGCTTTCATCTCTTCAACGGTAAGAGCAAGCAGCCTCTCTTTGCTAAGCGCACTCAATTCATCGTCGCTTATGTTGATATTGATCGGCTGCGGCGGATCCGGTTGGGTGAGGCTCACTTCTGGAAAGTGGGGGAAACTGTCTGTTGAAATTTCGGTATTTAGATCGAACACTGCCAGCCGTTCTACAACAGGGTGGAACAATTTGTATTCGGAATTGGCAAAAGAATTCGGACCGTCTGAATTGAGATAAATACGTCCTGAGGCAACCTTTATCTTTTCGGCGATGCTATGGAGTTGAATAGCCTCTTCAACAATATGAGCGGGATTATCCGTTACGCCAGGCATGAATTGCTTGACTGCCATAGACTTGAAACCTTCCTTGAGGAAGAGTTTTCGCCAGTTATCTACCGAACCGATTGCATCGATAAGTGTGTCTTCAAGAATGGCATCAACGAGAATTTCATTGAGGCTTTCCTTCAATTTCTTTTCGAAGGCAAGCAGCTTGCTCTTATCTTCTTGAGGTGGAAGACCGCTTATCAAAAGCCAGTAGATCGGGAATGATCCGGTATTTTTTTTAGGCACTACGGCTGCGCAATAGAGCGCATCTTTGTCATGCCTCATTGATTTCTCCACGGTCTGAGCACTAGTTGATGTCGTCACGGTGTTTCTCCGGCTTGGGCATATACGGGTACTTTTTGTTCGGCAAGTTGTTGGAGCACTTTGGGATAGAGACGATGCTCAATTGCTAAACCACGTTTGGTGAAGGATTCCAGAGTATCTTCAGGAAGGCGTTCGAAAGCTTCCTGGGCGAGAATGGGACCGCGGTCAACTTCTTCGTCGACCAGGTGAATGGTGATGCCGGAAACTTTGACGCCGTAATTAAAGGCTTCTTCGTAGGCATTGGCTCCCGGAAAAGCCGGCAAAAGCGATGGATGAATGTTGACGATCCGAATGAAACCGCGTTCGTCACGAAACTTGGAGAGCAAAAACGGCGTGATAATGCGCATGTAGCCTGCCAGCACGAGGTAGTCGATTGAGAGCTTGCTAAGGGAGTCGTAGACCAATTTCTCGTGCTCGGTGCGTTGCAAGCCAGCCGATGGAATTACCTTTGCTTCTACGCCGTAGTCTGCAGCAATCTTCAGTGCTGCTACATCCGGTTTATTTGAAATGACAACTTTGACTGAAGCATCAAGTTGCTTTTCTCTAATTGCCTCCAAGATTGCCTTGAGGTTTGAACCCCGACCAGAAACGAGAATGGCAATGTTTAGCGGCATTTGCTCCTCTCTCTGGCGATATCTCGGCGATAGTCAATATTGTCGAAAGCCAGCTTGGGCAGTTCGTTATAAGCAAGCTGTGATGCGGCTTCTATTGTCGGTGCCAAACTGGTGAGGCAAAGAACTCTGCCGCCGGCGGTATATGCTTTTTCTCCTTCGTTTTTTGTTCCGGCATGAAACAAAACCGAATTTTTTCCTAGAGCACCGACCGTAATGAGATCGCCCTTGGCGCTTTTTTCAGGATAGTCTTTCGTCACAGCAACAACGCAGCAACTGGCGTCTTTTGTCCAGGTCAATGCAATTTTATCGAGCGAACCATCCGTACAGGCCCAGAGTGCAGGCAGCAAGTCCGACTCTAAACGAGGCAGTATTGCTTGAGTTTCCGGATCGCCAAAACGGGCATTGAATTCCAACACCATGGGAATGACCTTGCCATCTTCTCTTTGAGCGAAGAGTATTCCTGCATAAAGAACGCCTTTGAAGGAAAGTTTTCCATCTTTCAAAGCTTTCCTGAGGGGAGCGAGAATGAGTTTTTCGATCTCTCCTTCAAATTGATCGTAAAGTTTTACCGGAGAATAAGCTCCCATGCCACCTGTGTTCGGTCCCCTATCATCATCAAAGCGGCGTTTGTGATCCTGACTTGCTGCAAGCGGCAATATCGTCTTGCCGTCACAAAGCATGATGAGCGAAAGTTCTTCACCGATCAATTTTTCTTCTAATAAAACTACTTCGCCCGCTTTGCCAAATCGTTTTTCGCCGAGCATATCTGCTAAAGCCTGTGATACTTCACTATCGGTGTCGCAGACGTAAACACCCTTGCCCAGCGCCAATCCATCTGCTTTAGCAACTTTCGCCCAGGGCGATTTTTCAATAATACGATGGCCTTCTTCCAGGCTATGGCAAACTTCAAAACGAGCAGTCGGTATTCCTGCTTCTACCAGAAACTTTTTACAGTGCGCTTTGCTCCACTCAACTTTCGCTTGTTCTTTTGTTGGTCCGAAGACACGCAGGCCGGCACTTTCGAAAGCATCAACTATGCCCTCTGCCAGCGGATTATCCGGACCAATCACTGTGAGATCGACATTTTCCTTTTTCGCCAATTCAACAAGTGCTGGAAAATCAGTTACCGGAATGGCGAAATTTTTCGTTTTCTCGGCAAATGCTGTTCCGCCATTACCGGGAGCACAAAGAATTCTTTCGATGTGCTTACTTTGGGCAAGCTTCCAGCAAAGAGCATGCTCTCTACCACCGCCGCCTACGACGAGAACGGTGAGCTCATTGTGGGGAAATTCAGTCATTTACCGCTTTACCTCAAGGAGCATGTCGTCCAGGGCAATCAGCAATTGATCGAGTGATAACTGGTCTTTAATGATTTCCTTGCCGATGATGCGATTGGCGATTGTGCCATATAGATGATCGGCTATGTATTTAACTGTTTTCGGTAAAGGCTCCGGTTCAGCATAGGTTTCCTTCTTGCAAAGTTCCTTCCAATCGACACCCTGGGTAACGGCATCCTTCTGGGCTTTCATTACGACTTGCGACCAGGGTTGCGTGCGGTAGTACTGCCTGATGAATTCCTTGGAAAGCTGTTTGTCGCCATAAACAAGACGAAGTTCATCCGGACCGATGGCATCAGCCAGTAAAAGTTTTGACCTGGTTTCGCCGGTCGGCAATTTCTCAGTGAGAAGAACAAACTCAAACTTGCCGTCCCAAAGTTCCAGGCCTTTTTCGGCAAATTCGTGATGCAGAGCCAGTGCACAATCGATTGCTGTTTCCACTAGTTTTTCGAAAAGCTCTCCGGAAAGACCGGCCATAAGAGCAGCTTCCTGCCAGGATAAATGCCTGTCTTTCGGCTCGAGTTTTGTGAAAAATTCAATTACCGGTCTGGCAAACCAGCTGTCCGGCACTGGCTTTTCTTTCAAACCAAGAATAGCTGCGTAATCGGGATTCTCTTGAATCCGCTGAATAAGCGAGCTGCCTTTGCCCATGCCAAATCTGAAAACAACCTCAAGCGGGATTAGTCGCAAGGTTCTTTCCTTCTCTTTGGGTGTTTCATAGAAGTAAATAGTCTGGCCATCGATAGTCTTTTTGGTGGGGTGCAGAACTTCAGCAGCAAGCACTTTCATCAAGACCTGATCTTCTTTGCCGCCCAGGGAGCGCTTTACCAATCCCATAAAGTGCGAAGCCAGTCCTGATTTTTCCAATTCCTCATAAACGGAATTGCGAAATCGCCCCGTCAAGAATTCGCGATCGAATTTTTTGAGATGGCTTGATTTTTTCAGTTCATGCCAAAAGGCAGGTGTGCCTAATTGCTCGAAGAAATAAGCACCAATTTTGGCGAGAGACTCACCCTTGTTTGCGATTTGATCCGGCATCTTGCCCCAGTCGAAAACCGAATAGTCATCGGTAAACTGGAACCACATATGGTGCGGATCAACGTGCGATCGGTAAACGTTTTTGACAGAACCCTCATAATTTAGGAGCAATTCTTCAGCTCTGTCCATTTTACCTTTTCAACACCCCTTCATTTTTACGGAAGCCGCCCTGTCTTTTAGTCGCATAGACTCAAAGGCTTCTCCACTTGTGACATCGGTTGGATATTTTCCAGTTAAACAACCCAGGCAGAGTTTTTTCTCGCCGATTGCTTCTTGCAGTCCTTCTAAAGTTTGATAGAAAACGCGATCAGCACCCAAGCTTTCTGCGATTTCTTGTGGTGTCTTGTTGTGAGCAACAAGTTCACTTGGACTTGGGAAGTCTATGCCGTAGTAGCAAGGACTGGTAATGGGCGGGC
>CAJCIF010000507.1 GCA_903970355.1 Actinomycetota bacterium | reverse complement strand
TTCGTGGATTTTTGTCGCCTTCGATTCGGCAATGAATCTGCCAGAACCAAAGCGTTCTATCAAAACTCGTCTTACTTCAATATTTCGTTCAGCACGAATATCCACTAGAGAAATGCTTTCAGGTTCATCAACGATTCTCTTGTTGACGACAGTGCCGTGCCAAGAATAAATTTGATATCCGTCTGCAAAACAAACAGCAGGGCCCGATTCGCTATGAAAGCGGTTTTGCTCATCGAATTTCAGCTGCAGCGGTCTATCGGAGACAAAACATACCGGACCAAAAAATGAATAGGCAAAACCGAGTCGAGCCAGCTTCAAAAATCTGTTCAAATCTCGCGCTGGTTTTTCCGGCAGTTCCAAACCGCAGACATCTCTAATGAACTCCACCATGGGCAGCCAATCCACTGACCAGGAACCCCACCAAATGTTGTTCAAAGCGGAAAGAAATGGTTCAGAAAAATTTCCCAATAAGTCAGCTTCTGCACCTTGCAGGTTGAGGAAATGCGAAAGCCTATGCGGAGGCGTTCGTTGAATGTGCGCATTGGGATTGCGTGATGTCAAATTGCTAAATTCATTTGCTAGCACATCACGGGCAAGATTCTCCATGCGACCACGCGCGGTGCGCGTGATTGATCGACTGCGAAAATTCTGGTCATAGCGTGAACGAATCAGATCCATATCCGGACCGGATAAATGTGCTTTGGCAAAAAGACGAAGATCATTCGTTAGCTCATGCTGAGCACCGCAGAGAGTTGGTGTCAACTTTTCCCATACACCCATGGGCAAAGAATCCGGTTCTCCCGCAGAGAAAGCCACCCAATTTCTGGTCAAACTGTCTTTGCTCGTAAACTTTCCGGGCTTGCTTCGCCGCGCCATGTCCTTGCCGAGCGTACGTTCACGTAAGGTTGATAGAATCGCTGAATCGCATTGCGAATCGATCAATAACCAGACCGTTTGCCAAATTGGAGATTCTAAAAGTTGAAGCCGATTCGTTTTGTGAATATCCGAACCGGTTTGCAAGATCTTTTGCAGAATGTCCGGAGCCATCGCTAATTGCCAGGGGCTCTGGCACCAAATAATGACGGGCGTGGGCAGTTCGAACCATCCATACAATTCCGCAATGGCAGCTTCAATTTCAGGTTCTTCTATCGGCTCTACAGACCGCGTTAACTTGACCCACTCATTGCAATGAGCAGGCAAAAGATTCAGCCTTTCCCGTTCAAACGCGACCACCATAAGCAATCAATCTGCAACGCGTCGGATCGTTCCCGGACTGTATTCTTGCTGGCGTACAACTCTGTAGTAACCAGGTTCCAGAGCAATTGCGCTGTGCTCTTCATGTTCCAGCTTGGTGGGCTCGAACACTTCCAGAATAGTTTCTTGCCCGTGCTCGTAAAGGGTGGCGCAGGCAGCACTTATCGCATGAGCGTGGCCGGTTACTTCCCCGTAGGCTAGTACGACACGCCCATCGGACTCTTGCTTAACCGCTTCAGGAGGCAACTGGTCAACTTTCACCAGAAAGACATCCCCTTGCCTGAATTGTGTACTCATAGCCTTCCCGTCCTTTTCAATTCGTTCGTTAGCACAGTGAAATTGGGCCCTGCCAATTCCATTATAGGTGCATCGAGCTGATACGGGCACCGTGGCTTAGATTTCCTTCCGTCCCTGCAGAATCATATGAATTTCTAGAAGCAGCCGGTTCATTCGCACAATCATCGCGCTCAGCTGGTTAAGCATGGTCAGTCTATCCGACAAAAGTTGAATGTTTGCCTTCTCTTCAACACTTCCTGTGAGCTGATCCAGCTGCTTTTTAGAAGTAGGATCCGTGTAAGTGGTCAAATTTTGATCGCTCAGCCATCTCGATTTCAAGATTTCAAAGCGAGCTTTATTTCCCGCAAATTGAGGGGGAACTGCAGTTATGTAACTCCAAATGGAATCCGGAATTTCCAATTGAGGAGTAACTGGATAACCAAACAACTTGGAGAGCATGTTGGGCTGTGCCGCGCGTTTAAACTTTTCTCCGGATGATTCCTTCAATGCATAGAGCGAGAAAATTGAGGGCACAAGCCCTGCAATAATGCCGATCGACCCCGACGGAATAGAATATCTCGGTTGACGATAAGTTGGAATATCGAGACCTTCTGCGACAGCCCAGAGTGCTCCATTCCAACGAAAACCGGCTGCGTTTATGCGATTGACGCGCATGTCTCGGTCTGCCATAAACACACGCAAAATCTCGTTGTACTCCGCTTCCTCTACTCGGATTTCAGAAACCGTAAAATCAATTTCGAGTCGCGTATGCTCAATGACATCAAGGATTTCATCGTGTAAATCACGCATGTCTTGCCGATCATCCACAGGCATTTTCGCTGGTTTGATTGATTCGGCACGATTGTGCAGATCTTGGTATTTTTTGAGACGTTCAGTTAAACCGAGTATTTCCACTAGTTGCACAGCATCAGGAGACAGCGTTTTGCTATGCAAATCAGAGCGCGATTCAGGTGCTGGTTTCACACTTTTGAAAACATTGTTTGGCAAACCTATAGAAAGCATTTTGGGCCTGTCGCCAAAAGCCGGAACAAGCGTTAATTGAAAAAGCAAAAGCAAAAGTATGAAGCGTTCAAATATCTGCTTCAACCTGCCCATTCCTACACTCGAAACAGCTTGTCATCTAGAGATTCTGCTACTTTTATGTTTTTCCAGCGAGATTCTACGGCCAACTTGCCATTGTCCAATTCAAACATTGCTACGGGTAGCATGGTAGGCGGATCGACTAAGACGCGCTTAAATGGCGAGCTGCTGTCTGGCTTGGATATTTCCATCTGGAAAACTTCTTGGGGATGGTCTGCCGTCTTCACAGGCTCCGAGCTAATTTCAAAATTCATGCCCTCTTTCAAATGTTGCTCCAGTGACTCCACAATTGAGACGAAATCAGATTTCACCAGTGGCCAGCCGCTCGATGTTAGAAGCATGTTGGAACTTGGTTCTAGAGTCAAAACTATTTTGCTAAGCAATCCACCCTGGTGTCCGCGCACTTTGCCATCTTCACCAAGGACGGCTACGGAACCGTGTTTGAAAGGGCCAGTTTCTTCAACACGCATGAGATTAGGTTTCTTGTAATAGAAACGTCCTTGCTCGAGGTCCACTCCGGGCTTTTTTACTTTAATTTCGAAATCGAATTGATAAGCAGAAAGCGAGGTGCTTGCCGTCTTCATTCTTTCAAGTATGTCTTTTGCAGAAGTAGGTTGTTCCATAACGTTCCTTTTTAAGCGCTTCGAAGCTGTTAAACAGCTTTCTTTGCGCACCCAAATAGCCTAGCAGGCAATTCTAGCCTGAGCCAATGGTTTTGTTATGAGCTAATTTGAATGATTCTCTGTATGCAACCGCGCATGGTGTGCTGGAGTTGAGGCACTTTCTTTTGCGCCTGGCTTGTCGAATGCGCTCTGCATAATAAGAGAAAAAGTGTATGCAGCCAGGAAGCTTGCCAAGAAGTATCCAAGCATTAAGAGCACCTTTTTGACCTTTTGCTTCTCAATCGTCAGCCGTCCAATTTCAAGGCTAATGCCACTAATCATCTTGCGAAGATCCGTTGCCAGATCGTCCATTTTTGCATAGCGATCGGTCGGCTCCTTTTCCATGGCTTTGTAGATAATTCTCTTCAAGTCGCCAGGAACCTTATAGGCTGCTTCAAATTTCGGCGGCGGCTCAGTGCAATGTTTAGTAATTGTCTCTATGTGCGTCGCAGCTATGTAAGGTGGTCTGCCCGTCAACAAAAAGTACATTACGCAACCCAGCGCATAAATGTCAGAGCGCCCATCCACTCTTAATCCTTTCGCCTGCTCCGGGCTCATGAAGAGTGGGGTTCCGACAACCATACCCGTTTTCGTTAAGCCCTGGCGTTGTTCAAAGTCATCATCGGTAAGCACTTTAGCAATGCCGAAATCGACAAGATGAACTTGGGTTCGTCCATCTGCATCCCGACTAATCATTATATTTTGCGGCTTGAGGTCGCGATGTACTACGTTGTTCTGATGCGCATGCGCAAGCGCTTTGGCAATTTGATGTGAGATAAAAAGGGTTTCTCCAATTGAGAGATAACCATCGCGCTGTACTTTGGTAGCAAGACAAATACCGTTGATCCATTCCATAACGAGATAGGGCATGCGGCTTTGCTCTGTAATGCCGAAGTCATGCACCTGGCAAATATTTGAATGGCGCATCGACATAGCAGCACGGGCTTCCCCAGAGAACCGCTGTAGAGCACGTGCATCCCTCGCCGTTTCCGGCAACATCACTTTGATTGCGAACAACACTCCAGTGAAGCGGTTGCGCGCTCTATAGATTGCTCCCATGCCGCCTTCGCTGATTTTTCCAAGCACTTCGTACTGGGGAGGCAGTTCATCTAATGGTAGATCCAGTTGCGGTTGAACTTGAAGAGGCGTAAGGGCGTCCATTTCTTTTAGCGTTTCTCCGAACCTAAGACTTCCGACGCATCGGGAATTTTGGGCGTTTCTTCACTCGTTGTACTCATCGTAGCGTCATTACTATTTGCTTCATCGGTTTGATCCGCTCTTTTGTGATGAGTCTTTTTGACTGTTGAATCGATTGCCGCATCAAGACTGGCTGTTGTTTCTGCAACATCGGCTGGTGGTTTAATAACGGTCGATTGAGCAGCGGTTGGCGTATTTTGGTTGTCCATTTGCCTGAGAACTTGTGCATATTGACTGAGCGCTGCATCACGCTGGGCTGCTGGTACAGAAGGATGAGAGTCGCACAAGGTGATGGTCTCTCTCAAATTAACTTCGGCTTGCGGAAGATTGTTCGTTTGAATGAACAGTTTCGAAAGATTTATCTGCTCTCTTACTGCACCAGTAACATCGTTAGGATTCTGCTGTGAAAACTTAACGAGTGTTTTTTGCATGTTGAGGGCATCAGTCCATCGTTCTTGCATACTTGCAATGCTGACCAAATGCTGCAAGGCTGGAACACTTTTCGGACTGCCCGGTCCATCTCGAGATGCGATCACCTGAAGGGCGTAACGATAGGCTTTTTCAGCACTATCCAGGTCTTTGCGGGCTTCGTAGTCATAGCCCATCTTCATATATTGTTCGATGGCGCGCGATTTATCGATAATAGCTGCCTGGGCACTTGCAGCAGCTTGATACGAATGGGTAAGTGCCATGCCATGGCTGAGACTCAGACCAAGGCCGGCGCCTAGCCCAACGGATGAGGCATTGACCCCGCCAAACTCCATAATGGCCTGAGAGTGACAAGGTTGAATCGTTAGTAAGGTTACTGCTAAGAGCCAGTGTAGGCCATGCTTCTGCATAGTTTTGCTCTCCATATTTTTGCCAACTGCCAAATCCCCCCTGGCTATGTACCCTCAAGAGCAGCTCATCAATCAGTACGGTTGAGTTTCGCCGCGTTCACGACCTGATTTGTTTTTCATACTGGCAACTCAAATAAGACGCAAAACGGCACGATCGTAAAGATCAAAAGCGCCAGTGATACCACATGCGCCACCATGCTCGTTTTGAACCCAAAAATTAATAGGAAGTGACCGCGATTATCATTGCTCAGGTGGCATATCTAGAGGGACCCCCGTTTAACAATTCCGGAGATTGGAAATGCGCCCCTATTTCCCCGGCATTCGCGTGCCCAATTTTTTCAATCGCAAATTTTTGCTTGGTCTTGTTTCATCATCAGTTGCTCTCAATACCAGCTCTGCCATCTCCGGAGAAGTGTCGAATTCGACAGCAACGCGACACAGCCAACGTGCTCCCAAACCAAGACCCTGCGATCTATTAATTGTGCAGTTGACACCGGGCGCAGACAAACAAAAATTCGACGAACTACTAAATGAGTTAGACGCTGCCGTTATCAATACCATTCCTTGCGGGAAAGTGCAGTTCCTTATTGTGCAAACGGCTCCCGGCAAAACGGTGGAAGTACAAAAGCGCTTTGCCAAAGCAAGTGAAATAGCAAGCGTGCAGTTCAATCAGTCATACAAAGCCTTTCATGAAGGTGGTATTGGGCACGAACACGCCCCCAAAGCTCCTCACGTTCATGCTCCTCACTACCATGCTCCGCATATTCATTATCCAAAGGGTTACACACCACCACCTCCGCCTCCCCCGCCACCGCCGCCACCACCGCCGCCCCCTCCTCCTCCAAGCAATAAAATCAAAGCGCCGGTTACACCAAACTCGACGAGCAGCAATAATACTGGCACTCCAAACGATCCCTGGTATTCAGCAGAATGGGATCTCGCCATGATGAACTACTCGCAGGCACGTGATTCTGGCGTAGCAAATTTGGGCGCACCAGTCTTTATGTACTTCCTGGATACAGGCATCACCCCATATGGAAGTGAGTTGGGCACATATCTTGCTCAATACAACTATGCCGACACCAACCCGACCGGCGTGCAGGAAACTCCTTTTGATACAGGTTTCCATGGCACGGCCACTTCCTCTGTCACGGCCGCATCCGACAATGGCGTGGGTTATTCCGGCGTAGCCAACTTTGAAGGTGAGCGCTGCAGCGTCGTTGAATTCCGCATCTCGCCTGATGGTGAAAACGCCAACACGGTGAATATTCTTGCTGCATTAAGCGCGATCGTAAGCAGCGGATTGCCGGCTGGTCCGGTCAATTTGTCGTTTGGTTCAGCGCCGCCAAACACATTGAATGCCAATTCATCTATTCAAACTGCCGCCCAACAGTTGCAAGATGCGGGTTACTTATTGGTACTGGCATCGGGTAACGACAGCGCCGTAGACAGCAGTCCAGAACTATACGCACGTCGCGTCGCCTCAGTAGATCAAACCGGCACTATTTCATCTTTCTCAGACACCGGTCCGTTCAACTTTGCCGCACCCGGTAATCAAGTGCCGGTTTATGACCCACAGGCACCCGGCCAGGAATATTGGGGACAGGGCACTTCTTTTGCAGCGCCCCGCTGGTCTGCTGCCATAGCAGCAGTCATGGCAGTCTTGCCGGTATCCAAACGAACTGCTGTCAATGCCGATGCTATTGTGCGCGCCACAGCCAACAAAAATTCTCAAGGCTGGTTGATTCCAAACTTAAATGCGGCTGTGCAGAACGCCTCGAAACAATAGTAACCGTGCAATAGTAACGGTTTCCAATGGGCCAGTCCTGCTTACAACCCAGACGAGATAGAATCTAAGGGTTCTGTTTTGGGACTTTAGTCTGGTGAAGCGTCTTTCCTTTGTGTCCAAGTTGCGCAATGAGCACGGCGGGTTGTTGCCTGAATTTGCTTCGGCTCTCGTCAT
>CAJCIF010000506.1 GCA_903970355.1 Actinomycetota bacterium | reverse complement strand
CTTACTTGTCGCTATCCTCGAACAGCCCGATGGCATCGGACCTAAGCTCCTGGAGCGCTTGGACGTGAAGCCCGATGTCGTTTTGCAAGAAACAATCCAATATCTAAATGGGCAACCGAAGAGCACAAGTGTTACCAGTGCTAAGGATGAGATTCTAGTTTCCAGCAAGTTGATGTCCATTCTTGAAACGGCTGGTCATGAAGCAGAACGACTGAAAGATCAATTCATAAGCGTTGAGCATTTATTGATTGCCCTGTGCGATGACACCAAGAATCAGTCCGGTACGATTCTCAAACGGCACGGACTCAATCGCGAAAGAGTGCTGCAAGCGCTTACTCAAATACGCGGCAATCAGCGCGTCACGAGCCAGGATCCGGAAGCCACCTACGAAGCTCTTTCGCGTTATGGCAAAGACCTTACGCAAATGGCGCAAAAGGGTAAACTCGATCCTGTCATCGGCAGAGACGATGAAATTCGCCGCGTTATGCAGGTACTTTCCAGACGTACTAAAAACAATCCGGTGCTCGTTGGTGAACCGGGTGTTGGTAAAACGGCCATTGTGGAAGGGCTCGCTCAGCGCATAACGAAAGGTGATGTCCCGGAAGGTTTGAAAAACAAAAAGCTCATTACGCTCGATATGGGTTCGCTCATTGCTGGTGCAAAGTATCGTGGCGAATTTGAAGAGCGCCTGAAAGCGGTTCTCAAAGAAGTGATTGAAGCGCAAGGCGAAATCATCCTATTTATAGATGAATTGCATACCGTTGTTGGCGCTGGTGCTGGTGGGGACGGCGCTATGGATGCGGGCAACCTGCTTAAGCCGCCATTAGCCCGCGGCGAACTGCACTGTATTGGTGCAACGACATTAGATGAATATCGCAAACATATTGAGAAAGATCCGGCCCTGGAAAGAAGATTCCAAACCGTATTGGTGGAAGAACCATCCGTTGAAGAATCAATTTCGATCTTGCGCGGTTTGAAAGAAAGATACGAAGTTCACCACGGTGTTCGTATCAAAGACTCAGCGCTTGTTAGTGCGGCTGTTCTATCGCATCGCTATATAACAGATCGCTCTTTACCGGATAAAGCGATCGATCTCGTAGACGAAGCAGCAGCAAAAATGCGAATCGAAATTGATTCGATGCCGAGTGAACTCGATGAATTGGAACGTCGCAAAATTCAGCTTGAAATTGAGCGCGAAGCTCTGCGCAAGGAAACAGATAACGCTTCTAAAGATCGGTTGGAAAGACTGGAAAAAGAACTGGCAGACTTGAAAGAGCGTGCCGATGTATTGCGAGCGCAATGGCATTCTGAGAAAGAAGCGCTTAATCGCGTGCAGGCAATCAAAGCGGAAATCGAACAAACGAAAATTCATATCGAACAAGCAGAACGGGCAACCGATTTGCAAAAGGCTGCTGAACTTAAATACGGAACCTTGATTGAACTCGAAAAGAATTTGAAAGCGGAAGAAGAAGTCTTCAATCACAAGAAAGGTGGAATCCGGCTGCTGAAAGAAGAGATTGATGATGAGGATATCGCAGATATCGTCTCAAAGTGGACTGGTATACCAGTGACAAAGTTGCTTGAGGGTGAAGTGCAAAAGCTCTTGCATTTGGAAGAGCAATTGCATAACCGTGTTATCGGTCAAGATGAAGCAATTGAAGTTGTCTCTAATGCCGTACGCAGAGCAAGAGCCGGTTTGAAAGATCCAAACCGCCCGATTGGCAGTTTCCTCTTTCTTGGACCAACCGGCGTTGGTAAAACAGAACTTGCCAAAGCACTTGCCGAATTTCTGTTTGATGATGAAGCGGCGATGATTCGCATCGACATGTCGGAATATCAGGAAAGGCATACGGTAGCACGCCTCATTGGGGCACCTCCTGGTTATGTCGGCTACGACGAAGGTGGACAGCTCACTGAAGCTGTTAGACGTCGGGCTTATTCTTGTGTGTTGTTTGATGAAATTGAAAAAGCGCACAGCGATGTATTCAACATCTTGTTGCAAGTTTTGGATGAAGGTCACTTGACCGATTCCAAAGGCCGCCAAGTCGATTTCAAAAATACCGTTTTGATCATGACGTCCAATATCGGCAGCCAATTCATTTTGGACTACCAGGTGCGCGCCGCAATCGAAGGCGACAAGACTTATCCGGAAATGAAAGAGCGCGTGCTCTCAGCCTTGCGAGAACACTTTAAACCAGAATTCTTGAATAGAATTGATGAAACGGTTGTGTTCCATGCTCTTACTGCTGAAGAGCTCAAGAAGATCGTTGATATACAACTTTCGATTTTGAACAGACGGCTTGAAGACAGAAAGATCGTGTTATTGCCAACGGAAGCTAGCCGCGATTGGTTAGCGAGAACTGGTTATGACCCTATGTACGGTGCACGTCCTTTAAAGCGTCTCATTCAAAGAGACATCGAAAATCCGCTGGCACTGAAGCTTCTGCAAGGTGATTTTGCAGATGGTGACAAGATCATAGTGGACGCCGACAACGAAAAGCTTGTCTTTAAAAAGCAAGCCGTGCTGGCAACTGTCTAGGCTTGTACTAGGGCTTTGTGCTTGTTGATTTTGAATCGTAAGCTTCTTTGTCGATTTTCCAATCATCACCTTCGCGAACTAGTGATATTGTGCCAGTCGTTTTTTCTTCGAAGCCATTGCTAGTGGTTTCTGCCGTAATCGACAGGGTCGCTTTCGATCCCTCTATTTTTTCGGATACAACATCCACTTTATGTGGTGTCATAGTCTGCATCATTCCAAACATCATCGGTCTGTCTGATGCAGGTGAAGCTTTAATTTGGGCAAGGGCAGTTTGCGACAAATATGGCTTTAGCTCTTCGACATCTTTTGCGGTAAAAATGGCCGCATGATATTTGAGATAAAGAGCCCTGGGAGAGGAAGGATCATCGGCAGGAAAGCCGGAGGTACCAGCCATCAAAAATAGCAACGATAGTATTCCGGCTATCCTCCCTGTTTTCATGGCAGTCCCAATCCTGAAGTATCTGGATTGCTAAACAAATGGGTACCTTTCATGATTTGGTTGATGATGTCAGGCGAAACGTTGAAATTTGTTTGCAATAAGAGTTTGGGAGTTTTTGCAAGCCATTCGGTGAGCGAAATTTCCTGATATGTTCCAGCATTAAAAACGGCAAGCATTTCACAATCTTGATCCCCAACGGTTTCAAGATAGTGTCCGTATCCCATTGGCACATAACCGACATCGCCTGGTCCAAATTCTCGTGTTATTTTGCGACCCTGCGATCCAAAAACGGTCATGCGCGCATGGCCTGAAATGTAATATTGCCATTCATCCGCATTTGGGTGCCAGTGCATTAATCGGATTGCTTGAGGATGCATCTTCAGTATTGCGCCTGCCATTGTAGTCGATATTGGAAACTGTCGTTGATCCACTACATTGAAACTACTGCCCGTCACGACTTCGGGAATCTTAGCGCCGAGTCTGAATCTATGAGTGAGTGGAGGAGGATTTTCCGAGGCTGGAGTTGGATCCTGAGCGAGGGGTGGTGGAACCGGACCTTGACTTATGTAGACTTCCTTCTTCGGAAAATTAGCCAGTGCCTTCAGGTTTATACCGAAATTCTTACTCAAGACTTCTGGCGGAGTTTGAGCTATCCAGTCGCTTACGCTAAACGTTGCAAATTCAGAAAAGTATCCACTGTCGAAAACAAGTATGAAATGGCATTCTTCATTTCCCAAACCTTGAATCGAATGCCCATGGCCGCGCGGGAAATACCACACATCTCCCGGTCCGAAATCTTTGATTTCGGTACGTCCTTCCGGATCGATTACCGTGATTCGGCAATGTCCGGTAATGACGTAAGCCCATTCAGCGGCATTGGCATGCCAGTGTAATTCTCGTAAACCGCCTGGTTTGAGAATCATGGAAACTCCTGCCAATCCTTTTGAAATCGGAAAGTTTTTAGCAGTGGCTTCATGAGATTTACCACCAGGATGATCTTTCCACGGCTGGGAATCCAATTCGTACTTTATTTCTGGCATTGGTTCCGGAGCGTCAGGACTGGCCGCTGCTTCCTCAGAGAAACTCGGAATGGGAAACAAAGCGATCGTAAGTAAGGCCAACAAGCTGTGCAAAAACAATGCAGGCCAACGAATAGGCTTCATGATAGAGCCTCCTCTAAATGTTAAGAGGAGAAATTCTAGCGTTTATTCGGCGGCTGAAAAATTCTTGTGAACTCTTCTTCAATCCATCTCGCGATAGCAGTACATTATTTCTTCAAATGCTTCCCTAAAAGTTTTGCCTGTTTTGCGTGCATATTTAGCACAGTCATCGAACTCAGGCTGAGCGTGCAAGATTTCTCCAGCCTTATCCTTGGCTAGTTTTACACGTGCTTTTTCTTTCTCGGGAAGTGATACTTCCACCCAGTCACGGTTGCAAATAAATCTTGTATGTTTGGCTTCTCGAATCCCCAAGGTTGATGTGCTCGTCAAAAGATATTCTTTAATTTTGTCTGCCCGTGATTCATCGCAAATTACCGTCAGCAAGTGTCCCGCTCTTCCCTTCTTCATTAAGCAAGGAACGATAAATACATCTGCAGCTCCCATGTGCAGGAGTTCGTCAGCTGTGTATGCGATTGCTTGTGGCGTGAAGTCATCAAGGTTGGTTTCGATTACTAAACTTTCTTCTCTGGTAAAACGCTCGTTTTGTCCTTGTTTTGCAACCGCTGCAATGTGTTCGGCTAGATCTCCTATTAACAGTCTAATCGCCGGTTGCCCTTCCACTCGACTTGCACCATATGCAATGGCATCAACTTTAGAAAACCCAATCGGATTTAAACATGGTGTTGTTAACTCACAGAGAATAGCCGCTGCCAACGGTGTTGTCGCTTCCTCCCCGCCTGTTAAGGTAATTGGAAAATTACATTCCTTGAAAAGCTCAAGAGTGCAGGCTCTCGGCAGAGCGATTGATTCACCTTCAACTGAGATAACGCCGCTACCCAGACCAACATTTGAGCAGTAAATTTTTTCAATATTGAGCGCATGAACGGCCATCACAAATGCAATTGTTTCCAGAAAGCCGGACGGAGAAAAAAGGCGGGCAATCGGAATGCCATCTAAATTAACGTGTTTTGTGCGAGCTTCTGCCGAACAAAGTCGATGAAAAATCGAAGCCAGAGTTGTTTTCACCTGCATGGGCAGTTTTTGAGTTTTTATGAACGAATTGAGATCTTTGTTGGTTTCTTTTGTAAAGGGACTCTTGCCGTCGAATTTTGCAACGGCAGTCTGGGACTTCTTGCTGCCGTTACCGACAGCCGCTGCCGTTTTGGTAAACAGTTTCACCTGGTAGGCCGAGACACCATTGCGTTCCACTCGTTTGCTTTCTAACTTGTAGGAATTTTCGAAAAGCTCGACTGCTTCGATCATTTCTTTCACTTTTGGCCCGAAAGTTGGAACATCGCACAAAGCAGCGAGGAGGGCTGATGTGGATGCCCCTGTTTGACAATCGAAGTAAAGTGCTTTCATTCGGACCTGACCTCTTTATTCAACTTGGGGAGAATGATATCAGATATGGTGCCGGGCTCAGAGATACTAACTTTCGTTTCGTAATGATGCTCCAAATCGGGATAGTGATCGTTGCTAATTTCGACCCGCTTCAAACCGGGGGTAAGCATCATCTCAAATTCACCGCTCCGATTAGTTTTTGCCCAACCGCCTCCATGCGCTGACAGTTTTTTCTCCGATTTCGCATCAATCGACAAAAAAGCGACGGTTAAATTTTTCAGGCCACGACCATTGTCCACCACCCTTCCCTTGACAGGAATGCCATGATGCAATTCCAGCACGACCTGGCGGCTGGCTTCTCCAGGAATGCCCTCTACAAAGGCTGATGATAGATTCGATTTGCGCGGAGGATAAACCTCAATGCGGCAGAATTTGCAGGGCTTGTGCGTGATCGTAAAGGCACCGTCAGCATTGGTTTCTGTAGACAACTTCTCGTTTTCGTCCTCAGAATCGGTCCATTTTATCTGTACGTTGGGCAAACCTTTGTGTTCTGCGTCCGTCACTCTGCCCCGTAAGATGGGTTCACTCTCGTTAACGGTCAGAAACTTTTCCTTACCAAAAGCTGGCACAGAAAGGAGGAGCGCAGCAGCTAAGACGGCAGCCTGTCCGGGCGTAAAGCCATTGCGCAGGTGAATCGTTGTTCTTTCCAATTTTCTCTCCCGATTCGACAAGAAAACTATATAACGTAGACTATAAGCACGTGCAGATCTAATAAAAGTCTCTCAGCAAATGCCTATTCGACTTGGTGACATTTCACTAAAGACAAGAGTTTACGTGCCGCCCATGGCAGGCGTCACGGATATCGTCTTTCGCAATTTGGTGCGCAAGGTAGATCCAAATTGCCTTTTAGCCACTGAAATGGTTTCTTCCCGGGCGCTTATGCACAGGCCGGAAACTCGCATCATGGATTTGAATCCAGAAGAGAAACCAACCGGCATTCAGATATTTGGCCATGAACCTGATGTTATGGCTCAGGCGGCTCAAATGGCTGAAGCTAAGGGTGCTGACTTCGTTGATATCAACATGGGTTGCCCTGTCCCGAAAATTACCAAAGGCAAAGATGGTTGCGCATTGATGCGAGAGCCAGACCTGGCTCGAGAAATCGTTTCTACTGTAAAAGCAGCCATCAAAATCCCGCTCACGGTCAAGTTTCGTCTTGGTTGGGACGATGATTCCCGCAATTGCATCGAATTTGGTCAGATGCTTGAAAGTGCCGGCGCAGTTGCAGTTACTGTTCATGGGCGAACACGACAACAGCTCTACTCGGGCAAAGCCAATTGGGAGTATATCGGTCGAGTTAAAAGAGCATTGGGCATTCCAGTTTTCGGGAATGGAGATGTGTTCGAGCCGGAAGATGCAGTTACTTTGCTTGAAAAGACCGGGTGCGACGGTGTTGCTGTTGCCCGAGGGACACTCGGCAATCCCTGGCTCATTTCCCGCATCAACAATTATCTTGAAACTGGAAAACTAGCCGATGAGCCTCAACCGCTTGAAAGGCTTGTTTGTGCTTATTTGCATGCGGTTGGTCTGGTTCGCTACAAAGGACCGCGCGTTGGTATCAACGAATCACGAAGGCATCTCACGCACTACACGAAGGGAATTGAGGGTGCAGCCCCTTATCGAGCCCGCCTTACGCAGGTCAACAACACAGAGGAAGTTGCTGCCATACTCGCCGAGCTGGCAGAAAAAGTTGCTGGAACAGAAACCCTTCGGCTCTTCTTACTTGCAGTAGAGCAAGAGAATTTCAAAAATAGCGAACATCCAGGCAAATGGCACAGCGACAGTGAAAGCTGTGTCCAGACCCCAGTTGATCTCGTTACCGTCTAACCAATCGCAAATCCACAAAACACCGTTAGTGAA
>CAJCIF010000505.1 GCA_903970355.1 Actinomycetota bacterium | reverse complement strand
CCTGACCGTCTCGAATTTTATAAGCGTATTCCATCTAATAACTTAGCCTGATTGGGTCTTGGAAAAGTTCTAGAAACGTCCGAACGAGCTCATACGCTCCGGTGGAGCAGGTTTACTGGCGGAGGCGACCAGGCGTTCCAGTTCATCAGGGCGGCTCGATTTCGCCAGTGCTTCGGCGAGCGCCACGGTTCCACTTTTTACGAGATTGGCAAGACTTGCTTCAAGTGTTTGCATCCCCAGCTGACCACCCATTTGCATAGTTGAATAAAGCTGCGGAGTTTTTGCTTCACGAATGAGATTAGCGATTGCCGATGTGTTGATCAAAATTTCGAGTGCCAATGCTCTTCCTTTTGTCACCGCACTTTCACCGGCTTGATCCGCTGTTCTTGAAAGAAGTGTTTGCGAAAGAACGGCAATCAGTCCGTTCGACAGCATGACCCGAATTTGCTGTTGCTGCTCGGGCGGAAAGACATCGATAACGCGATCGATTGTTTGCGGTGCTGAACTGGTGTGGACAGTTGCGAAGACAAGATGGCCTGTTTCTGCTGCTGTTAGGGCTAAGTGAATCGTTTCGAGATCGCGCATTTCACCGACCAGAATTACATCCGGATCTTCACGCAGAGCTGCTCTTAGAGCATTCGGGAAAGATTTTGTATCTTTGCCCAGCTCACGCTGACTGATTACACATTTTTTGTCCTGGTGCAAAAATTCGATTGGGTCTTCAATTGTGAGTATGTGCTCGGCGCGATTTTGATTGATGGAATCAATTAATGCCGCCAGGGTAGTTGATTTTCCGGAGCCTGTCGGACCGGTAACAAGCAAGAGACCACGCGGTTTAGAAAGAAGTTCGCGCACGATTGGTGGCAACCCCAGCTCTTCGAAAGAAGGTATCGTGTTTGCCACTACCCGCAATGCGGCCGCATAGGAGCCGCGATCTTTATAGACATTCAAACGAAATCGGCCCAGTCCGTCTATTTGGACACCGCAATCCAACTCGTAGGTTTGTTCTACGGTTTTTCGCTGTTCGGCTGTCAGCATGGAAAATATCAAGCGTTGAACATCGTCTTTGTTGAGCGATGGCAATGACGTGCGGATCAACTTGCCGCCGATTCTCACGATTGGTGGTTGATTACCCTTTAAATGCAGATCGGATGCGGCGCGGTCTACGACGAGCTGCAAAATTTCCTGAATCTCAATTGTCATCGAGCTTTCCTTTAGGCTGCTGAGTTAGATTGAGTGCGCTGGCGATCTACCTGGCAATATGGGCAGGTGTGCCAGTCTCCAGAAATTTCGGCTTCGCAGTTGCGGCAGGTTGCTTCGCGATTGGCATTTTCTTTTGTCAGTCCGCATTTCGGGCAACTTGCCCAGCCTTCTTGTTGCAACGTTCCGCAAGACGGACAAGATGTTTTGAGATCGTGCTGGCAGAACGGGCATTTGATGAAGTCTTCACCAATAGGATTGCGGCATTTGCTGCACATTTTGTCTTCGCCATCGGTATCGGCAAGAGTAACGCGAATGACTTCGTCGGCTGTTGTTAATCCTTCACCAACAAGGCGCAGCGAGTAGTCTTTAAGCGGAATCATGCCTGATTGTTTGGCGGCAAATCTGATCATGGCGGTTGTCGATCCCTTGGCGGCCAGATCCCTTATTTCATCGTTCAGGCGCATCACTTCAAAAACGCCAATCCGGTTTTTATAGCCGGTTCGGTTGCAGTTGTCGCAGCCTTTACCTTTGTAGAAAATGGGTTGCCCATTCGTGTTCGTATCCATATGGTAATAGGAAAGAGTAGACGGGGCCATTCTGTCCTGCATTTTATCGAGCACGCCAAGATACTCAAGAGTGGTGCGCTCTGGTATGTAGAGTTGCTTGCAGTCAGCGCAGATGCGGCGCACGAGCCGTTGGGCAATGACACCAATAGTGGCAGATGCCACCAGATATGGGTCGACTTCCATTTCAGCAAGCCGTGTGATTGCTCCCGGTGCATCGTTGGTGTGAAGGGTGGTGAAAACCAGGTGACCTGTAAGAGCCGCTTCAACAGCGATTTTTGCTGTTTCTCTATCCCGAGTTTCTCCCACAAGCATGATGTCCGGATCTTGTCGCAAGAAGGAGCGCAGTATGCGAGCAAAATCGAGACCCTTCTCCCGCAAGACCTGCACTTGCGTAATGCCATTCATCTCGTATTCAATTGGGTCTTCTGCTGTAACGATATTTACTTCCGGAGAATTTCTTTCAGCCAGAGCTGAGTAGAGCGATGTTGTTTTTCCGGAACCAGTTGGACCGGTTACAAACACAATGCCATACGGCTTCATGACCATTTCACGGACAGTAGCAAGCGTATTGGGATCGGTAATCAATTTTTCCAGACCAAGAGTGGTGCTGGATTTATCGAGCATCCGCATAACCACCTTTTCGCCATGTTTGCTCGGAATTGTGGAAACACGAAAATCGATGTCTTTGCCTGAAAAGCGCACTCGAATGCGGCCATCCTGAGGCAGACGCCTTTCTGCTATATCGAGATCGGCCATGATTTTGTAGCGTGATACCAGCGCTGCCAAAACCGCTTTCGGCAATTTGCGATCGATGAAAAGAACGCCGTCCAGCCTGTATCTAACAAGCACTTGTTTGTCCTGTGGCTCAACGTGTATGTCTGAGCATTGTCTCTTGATAGCTTTAGCGAGAACTTGATTGGCTAACAAAACGATTGGTGCATCCTGGGCTTGTTTGGCGAGGTCGAGATCGTTTATTTCCGCTTCTACTTCAGCCATGGCATCAAGCGTGCTGAGATCGACTTCGGATTCTATAAAGGTTTGGTCAACCTGCTCTTCCCGGTCCTCTATCAGTTTGGCCTGCCGATTGGCATAGATGGTTTCCATGAAGTGCTGGAAATCGTCTTCCGTGCACACAGCCGGCTTAACGGAAACACCTTTGAGGCGATACTTAATGTCATCAAGGGCAAGCAGATTATTGGGATTAACCATGGCGAGTACGAGCTTGCCGTCCTCAAGTGAGATAGGCACAACCTGGTGCTGGCGCATGACCGTCTCTGGCAAAAGCTCCAGAGCGGTGCCGTCTGGCTGCGTTTTAATCAGACAGACGTAGTTGACGCCATATTGAACTTCCAGTGCGTTCTTAAGGTGGCTTTCACTGGCCAGACCAAGGCGCGACAAAATCAGGCTGATTGGTTCCCCTGTGCGAAGCCGTTCTTGTTGAACCTGCTTTAGCTCTTCGGCCGTGATCAGACCGTTATCGACGAGAAGTTCTCCGATCTCCTTCTTGATTAATGCCATATGGTTTGCCCGACTGGATGATTGCGTGGGATGAGGTTACGCAATTATGACCCTCTGAGAACTTTTTTCCCAATTTCCAGCGGGGGTATCGCTTCTTTGCAATATGTCTGAGATTGGTAAGCGGGTTAGTCTAACCAGATAACGAGATGCTCACCATAAGCTCCATGGACGATCGAGAGACGGAAAGCCATGGACGAGCCTGAAAGTTGGACATTGAGGCGAGCATCGTAGGGCAAGGAACGTTCCCCTTCATGCTCTTCAGTCATGCTTTTGAAACGGCGGACGAGATCCGGCAATAAAGCCCTGGGCAGTTTGCGTGCCGCAAAAAGGACGCCATCTTTTCGATAATGCACGAGAACCTGCTTTTCGGTTGGTTCGATGTGAATATTTGTGCAGCCTCTGGAGATCGCATTTGAAATTATGTGGTTGCTCAAAAGAATGATCGCCATATCTTCCGGATCGCCTGAAGGCGCATCCATGGATTCGGTAGGGCGCTGCGTTTTTTGTGTGTCGTATTGATCCGTTTCTTTGGTGGTAGTAGCACCAACTTCAGTAGTGGGTTTCGCTTTCACCACTGCTTCTTCGCGAGTCTTAGTAGTCTTTTCGCTGCTTTCTTCTTTTTTATGGGCCTTTTCGTCTTCTTTATCGGCTTTTTCTTCTTTCTTGTCGGCCTTCTCTTTTTCTTTATCGGCCTTTTCTTCTTCTGTTTCTTCTCCGTAGGCCTGCTTGACAAACTCGGCGAAATCTTCTTCCAGACAGACAAGTGGCTTTATTTGCAAACCTATCTTGGAATGGAACTCATCAATTGCATCTTGATCGGAAGGAGTAACCATTGCTAGTGTCACTTTCTTCGCATCTTTGCTAACCGGAATTGCTTCCAACTTAACGCACATGCTCCTTGGCACCAGTGCAATGGCATCAGGATCTGGTTTAGTTTTTTTGAGTGCAACGTAGTTAACGCCGTACTCCAATTCGAGGGCGCTTTTTAATTGACCTTCATCGATGAGACCGAGACTAGAGAGGGCTTTACTAAGCGGCATCCCAGTTTTCGTACTTTCGTCTTGGGCTCGCTCGAGTTCTTCAGGGGTGATCTGGCCGTTATCTACTAAGATCTCGCCGATTTCCCTCTTGACCAGCGTCATCCACTCCCCCGTTTCGTACTACTCATCTAATCAGCTATTCTAACTGTGATTGCCGGTATACGTTCAATTTGTTAGTAGATTTGGCTTCAAGAACATTTCTTGTCATCGTATTGCTAGCGCTCGGTTTGCGGTGTGCGGGCCTTACCTTTGACACGCTCTGGCTGGATGAAGGCTATCAAACTATCGTCGAATCATATGGCAACCCGTTACCGGATTTATTGAATGCCAAAGCTCAGCCTTTTCTCTACAAACCATCCAAACCAGCCAATATTGATACCGTATTAGCTAATTTTCGCAAAGTAGATCCGCTCTGCCCGCCTCTATATGCATTGGCTATGAATAGATGGCTAACTGTATTTGGTGGCAGTGATTTAGCACTGCGTTCGTTATCTCTAACCTTTTCATGCCTGACTGTGATTGCCCTCTATCTCTTCGGCAATCTTATTTTCGGTGCGCCGGTTGGCATGTTTGCGGCACTGTTAGCCGCTGTTTCGCCGTTCGACATTGCATATGCACAAGAGGCACGAACCTATAGCTTGCTGATTTTGGAAGCGATGTTGTCGGGTGGCAGTCTCGTTCTCTTTTTGACGCGGCCACAAAATTACGCAACTGCTTTTTGGGCTGGCTTATACATCATTGCGACCTGGGCACTCATCAGTAGCCACTACACAGGCTTGTTTATCTTGGCGTTTGAAATTGCAGCTGGTGTTGTTTATTCGCTCTGGCGACGCGATTGGCTTTTGTTGGCTTGGGTGATCGTAGCCAACCTGTTAATTGGTCTTCTGTTCTTGCCATGGTATCCGCTCTTCCACGAAGCCGCTTCCATACGGACAGCATCGTTCTATGTCTCCCGAGAGCCCAGTTGGTGGTGGCCCCCCTATGCGCTTTTCACTCGCATCCCATTTAACTGGATTGCTTTTTTGGCCGGGAAAAAGGTGATGGTGTTTGCCTTTCCGCTTTATATCACTTCTGCTCTTTTTATCATCTTTGGATTGATGGCTGCAAAAATGAAAGCGACATCAAAGCAGGCATGGATATTCGTATTGGCCTGGTGTCTCGCTCCTGCTCTTATACTCTGGGGACTTGATGTTTTGGAGTCGCATCGCGTCATTGAGATACCACGCTATATTATAGGAACGGCTCCAGCTGTCTATTTGCTGGCAGGGCTAGGACTCTTCTGGATGCAGAAAAATCAACGCAAAATATTCGTGCCACTACTGGTGATGCATTGCCTGTTTGCGCTTGCGAACAATGCCTATGCCCATATTGTTCATCAACGTGAAAACTGGCAAGAAATGGCTCAGCTCATTGAAGCGAAATGCAAAGCGGACGACGTAATTTTTGTCAGTCAGTACTATGATATTGTCTGTCTAGACCGTTATTTGACAAGGCCATTCAAGCAAGTTGGAGTGAGTCCTAATATGGGCAAAGATCAATTTGAGAAGGTTTTGGAAGATCTTAATCCGTCCCAATTCTGGATGCTTACCGCCCAGGAGGGAGATGGAATTTTTGCCATGATTCCAGCTCGATACTACTCTATTGAAGATCACGATCTTGGACACGCGCTGCATTTGAAGCATTTTGTGAGGCATTAACACCATGATTCAAGATTTGAGAAAAGCGCTGCGATTTTTCATTGCTTCCTTTTTCATTTCCGTTGGCGCCTTACACTTTCTGCGCACGAAATCTTTCGAACGAATAATTCCGAAGTTTCTCGAGTATAAAAAAGAACTCGTTTATATAAGTGGTGTTTTCGAAATTCTAGGCGGTATAGGACTGCTTTTGCCGTTCAGCCGCAAGTGGGCAGGAAAAGGACTGGTAGCGCTTCTTCTTGCTGTTTTCCCAGCCAATATAAACATGGCAGTCAACAAAATAGATTTCGGCTTCATCCCCCGCAAAGTTTTGTGGTGGCGCTTGCCCATTCAATTCGTATTGATCGGTCTAGTTCGCTGGGTTTCGCGATAGTGGGCATGGCAATGCCATGCCCCTACGCTATTTAGCGTCAGCACGTTATTTAGGTCAGCACGTGTGTCCTAGTCTTTGTTTAGCAACCGTTCTTTAACGGACAAATAATGCTGACTTTCTTCTTCGGTGACGAATGTCCAACTGCCCGTGATGAACTCTGCTGATGTGCGAGATTCTTGTTTGAGATCTAGCAGTCTTAGAAGTTTTTCGTAGCTTTGCTTTGACTTAATCGTATTGGGATGGTCTGGTCCAAAAATCGCTAACCTTATTTCAAAAGAGCGTTTGTAAAGCGGTTTGGCGTCTTCTAGTTTGTCCTGGGCGTGATAAACAGAAGCGAGGTTATAGCTGTAACTGGCTACAGCTGGGTGTGATTCGCCGCCGATCGCTTGCCACGTTGCAATAACCTGTTTGAGCAGCTCGCCTGCTTCGTTGTATTTCCCTTCCTGATAAAGGCAGTGAGAAAGCGCTCCTGCTACGCCAGCCATTTCTGCACTTCGTACACCAAATGTTTTGCGCTTCAATTCCATTAGCAGACGGAGCAAAGATTCGGCCGTGCTGTATTTGTCGTTTTTCTGCAAAACGGAAGTAAGCATCTCAGCGGTGTAGGACAAACGCTCATCTTCAACTGCGAATTCTTCAGCTTCGGAAAATGCTGCAGCCCATATCGCTTCGGCTTCGTGGAAGTTTTCTGCTTTGATTGCTTGTTCACCGAGAGATCTTAAGCGTTCCCACTTCAGTTCACGGGAGGTGATGAAATCGACATTGCGTTCTACTGCTACTAGCTTCGCCTCTTCAGCGGCTCCAAGTAAATTCACCAGTTTTTCGGAATCGTGTGGAACACTAGCGATACCAGCATGAATAGTTAGCGTGGAAGCCCCGTCGCCTCCTTCAAAATGCCATGATTTGATTTGCTCGGCGAAATTGGAAATAACAACTTGCGCTTCGCGGTCGCTGCGGAACGGCAATATCATCAGGTAGTCTTCATCTCGGCAGTGGCCTAGCACGCTGAAAGGGTATTCGCCTTCTGCAAAGCGATCTGCCATTTGTTGAGTAGCGAGCCTGCTCATCATTTCTCCATTTTCTTTGATGGAGAGAATGGCAACTGAGAAAATAGTTTTTGCGTGTTCATAACGAGCCAGCTCTTGCTTGAGCAAATGCTGCGTGAGGAGGTAACTGCAAAGACCGGTATCCAGTCTTGTCAGGTTGCGAACTTCTTGTTGAATTAGGAAATCATCGATTACGAATTGCTGCGCAATAGATGCACCCGTTTCTTGCGCTTTTTTCAATCCGATCAATTCACAGGAAAGCAAATTGAAGAGAATTGGGAGCCAGAGCGATTTTGGCATATTCGACGCATGGATAATGTCTCCCATGGTCGTTTTGCCATCGAAAGGTTCAAACAGTTTCTTTTGAAGATTGGCGTCAATCGGCACGCCGGAAAGTAACTTCTCACAAAGCGCTTGATCGGAAAGCGGTTCTCCAATTTTGATGAGGATGCTGTCCGATGTTATGCCTGCTTTTCTCAGATAGTCGCGATAGTCACTGAGACCAGCTCCTTCCAAAAGGAGTCCTTCCAATTTTCTTTTGATCGTTCGTTCTTTTGTGTTCCGACCGCGGTGGAAAAAGAAGCTTCCTGTCTCCCAGGTGATCACTTCAAGGACGACCTGATCACCAACTATACGTGGGCTTTGATCGAGTGCATTCAAAAGTTGTGCATGAACAAGGGCACCGTCTTCAAAATACAACTCAGCTTGTTCTAGTTTGTCTCCCAGATCCAGGCGTCCAGTCATTTTGCAGATGCTAATTGCTTGCAACACATCAGACAGCTCGATTTCCGTCAGTTCCCCGGCAAGAGATATGCTCAAAAGAGGAGCATGAGAACCTGATTGTTCTTGTTCAGGTGGCAGTTCGACAGGTTCACTGGGCAGGGCGGGCGTATTGATGGTGTTGGCATATGGCCGACCACCAAGGGCTGCCTTGCTCAAGGAATTGTATAGTCCAAAAGTTTCGGTAGTAGCTTGATTTGTTCCGGTTGTTTCAGACCAGATAAGGTTGTGAACGAGCCCGACATCACCAGTTATGTGTGACCAAACTTGCAGACCGTCTTTGGCAGGAGTCAAAAGATTAGGTGTGTCGCTAACTGGCGGCCGCTCGCGATAGAGCGTCCAGTGCGGCTCTCCGGATTCTGCCTGGCCGCGTCTGCCTACCAGCCCACTACTGCCTGTTTGCAAGACTGCTTCCAGTTCGTACTTGCATTTGTTTTCAGGAATTTGAAAACGCAAAGATACTATGCGCTGCGGGTTTTTCTGTGCAGTTGATAGCATTTCCGTTAGCGTCTGATGAGACGGAATGGAATTGATAGAGCTCAACTGCAGCGTGTTAGTTCTGCCGAATTTGTTCATCTGTCCTATATATAGGAAAACCAGCCCACAGTTTTATACCCGCCCCCTTTCGAACTTTATCTAGATGAGGAGCAGTTAAGGGTTGTCAGTAGGACTTTTCTGAGCGCGAGCTAGCCTGATTTTCCAAGGGAGTGCGGTAGTTTCATCGACAAGATGCCAACCAGAGGACCGGCGCAAAAGAACGCCAGGCTAACCGTTAAGAACCATGCCTGAGGAGCTCCGGATGGATGCGCAAAAATACTCGCAAGCGTTATTAAAGACAGGAGAGAACCTCCTCCGCTAAATCCGAGCATGAACCGCCAGAAAGCAGATTGTCTATTGCGAGCAAGCTCAAACAGACTAAGAGCAAATACTCCACAGATAAAGCCGCTGGCCCAGAAAAAGGCGACGCCGGCAAACACGACATCGTTCATAGATCGGAAGAGCGT